>DATFSI010000058.1:0-18777 GCA_035262705.1 Candidatus Acidiferrum sp.
AAGATAACTGGGGATTCCACGTATCGTTGTTCCGTCCACTCGTGTACACTTTGCTGTGAATCATCGCCTGACGCTCCGCTCGCGTGCTCTGTGAGGGCATCTTGCTTCCCAAAGGCAAGTTTCCTCGGCTTGCTCTGTCCGCCGCGCTCCTGGCAGCGGTGTTCTGCGTTTACAATCTATTGCTCGTACACGACGCGGCGGTGCGGCTGCTAGCTTCGAATTGCATCTGCCTTGGTGTGGTGATCCTGGCGGCGGGCAGCTCGTTCGTGGTGGCCTCGCGGTGCGTGGCTTACGCGCGGCAGGTGTGGCTACTGCTGGGGATCGCGCTGGGAATCGAGGCTATCGGGCAGGCGCTGACAACTTACTCCCAAAGTTTCGTGCCGAATTCCGCGTTTTCGGCACAACCCTCAGACCTCTTCTTTTTCGTGTGGGCGGCGCCGATGTTCATGATCCTGCTACCCCGCTCAGAGGACAGGATTGCAGGGTTCGACTCACTGCGGTTGCTGGACTTTCTGCAAATCGCGCTGGTCGCGGTGACGGTATACCTGTACTTCTTCTATTTTTCTTCCGCGTGGCAAGCGGACCACTACTCACTGCTACGGGGGATTCTGCTGCTGTATATGGGCCGAGACCTGTTGCTAGCATGCGCGTTTCTCGTGCGTGCGCGGGCGACGCCTCCTTCGTGGTTCCGGTTTTTCTGCAACGCACTGGCGCTTGCGTTTTTCCTGTCGATGGCTTCCGATGGCGAGTATGTGTTTACGCTGACTGTCTCGGTAAGTTCCGCGACCTGGGGGGACTTGCTATGGATGACTCCAGCGTTCCTCATCATCGGAGTGGCGGCGTTCTGGAATTACGAGGCGTCGGCGGAGCCGCCGCCAGCCCCGACGCGGGCGGCGAGTTTTTTCACCAAGCAACTGTTCCCTGTGGCGATGCCTTTGCTGATGATTTTCATGGCGCGCGCAATCGCCGGAGAACACGGAGTGCTGGCGTGGATATTTGTGGCGCTTTCGGTGCTTTGTTCGGCGTTCCAGCTGATCTTCACCAACCAGCGGCAAATGCAGATTGCAAAGGACCTTTTGAGCACGGAAAAAGCGCTGCTGCGTTCCGAACAACTATTTTCCGTGGCCTTCCGCGCCAGCCCGGACGGGTTTTCCATCAATGTCTTCCCAAACGGGCCGTATCTGGACGTCAACGACGGCTTCACGCGTTTGACGGGGTACACGCGCGAAGAAGCCATGCATCGAACGCCCAAGGAACTGAACCTGTGGCTGCATCCCGAGCGGCGGGAGGAGGCGCTTTCGGCGCTGACGCAGCAGAGCGGAATTGACGACGTAGAGTTTGAGTTTCGTACTAAGGATGGGCGGATCCGCACGGGGATGATGTCGGGCTCGCTTCTAAATTTGGACGGGCGCCAATGCGCACTGGTGGCGGTGCGCGATATCACGGAGCGCAAAGCCGCGGAAGAGCTACTGAGGACGAATGAGCAGCGCTTCCGGTCGCTGGTGGACAATCTCCATACGTGCATCAACTCTTTCGACCCGCAAGGGCGCCTGATGTTTGCGAACCGGGCATCGCTGGAACTCCTGGGGATGACCCTGGAGCACGTGGTGGGGAAAACGCCAAAGGAACTGGGGCTGGTGGCGATCCGGGAAGATGGAACGACGGTTCAAGATTCCGCGCGGATTGTGCCGAGAGTCATCGCGACAGGGCAGCCGGTGCGCAGCGTCCTGCATGGGTGGCATGTGCCGGAACGAGCCGATGTAGTGTGGACACTTCTGGACGCAGTTCCGGAATTCGATTCCGCGGGCAAGCTACTGCGCATCGTAGCCTCGTATTCCGACGTCACCGAACAGCGCCGCACGCTTGGGGCGCTGAGAGAAAGCGAAGAAAGGTTCCGGTCGTTCGTGGAAAACCTGCATGTCGGGATCGTGTCGTGCGATGCGCAGGCACATATCCACTACGCGAACCCGGCAGCGCTGGAAATGTTTGGACTGACCGTAGAGCAAGTGACCGGGAAAACAGAAGTGGACCTGGGATTGGAGGTGCTGCGAGAAGACGGCTCGGTTCTTCCGGGCAACGAGGGCTTGGTTCCCACGGTCGTGGGTTCGCGACGACCGATTCACAACGTGGTGATCGGCTGGCGGCTTGTGGAGTCGCGAAAGGTGATCTGGACCCTGCTGGACGCCGTGCCACAGTGCAATGAAGCGGGAGAGGTCACGAACATTTTGGTGTCACTGACCAACCTGACGGAGCAGAGGCGGGCGACGGCGGCGCTGCGGGAGAGCGAGGAGAGATTCCGGACGCTGGTGACGAATCTGCAGGCGGCCGTGGTGCTGCACAGCCTGGATGGGCGCGTGGAGTATGCCAATCCGGCCCTGCTGCGCATGTTCGGTTACAAAAGCGAGTCGGAAGTGGTCGGCAAATGGCCCGCCGAACTGGGTATCGTGACCTTGACCGCGGAAGGGCGAGAGATGACCGGCGAGGAGCGGCCGGTCGACGCGGTTTTGCGCACGCACTTACCGGTTCGCGACAAGCAGGTGGGTTTCCGCCATCCAGGGTCGCCCGAACCCTTGTGGGTTTTTGGAAGTTCGGCGCCGCGATTTGACGCCATGGGAAAAATGGTAGGGGTAATTACGTCGTTCCTGGACATCTCCGAGCAGAGAAAGGCGACCGAAGCGCTGCGGGAAAGTGAAGAAAGGTTTCGGACGCTGGTTCACGACCTGCACGTGGGCGTGGTGCTGCATAATCCGGACGGGAGCGTGCAGTTCGCCAATCGCGCGGCCCTGGAGACTTTTGGAATGACCGCGGAGAAAGTTGCCGGTCAAGTGCCGTCCACTCTGGGATTGTCGGCGATCGACGTGAATGGCAACGAGATTCCGACGGAAAACCTACCCGCGCACGTGGTGATCCGCACCATGCTTCCGGCGTTCAATCAAATTCTAGGCTGGAGGCGTCCTGGAATTCCCGAGGTTATCTGGATATTTGGGAATGCGGTACCGCAGTTTGCGCCCGATGGATCGATCCTGCGGGTAATCAGTTCGTTCTCTGATATTACGGAAATGAGAAACGCGGAGCGCGCGATTCACCAGCTGTCGACGGAACTGCTCAAACTGCAGGACGACGAGCGGCGGCGCATTGGGCGCGAACTGCACGACGGGATGGCGCAGACGGTACTGGCGGTGAATCTGAGCCTGGCGCAAATCCGGCAGTCGGCGCAGCCGCTAAACGAAACCGCAAGCCGCGCGCTGGATAAGGCACGGGAACTGCTGCACCAGATGTCACGTGAGATCCGCACCCTGTCGTACCTACTGCATCCGCCGCTCCTGGACGACCTTGGGCTGGTGACGGCGCTAAAGGAGTATGTGAACGGGTTCAGCGAGCGGAGTGGAATTGAGACTACGCTGAATGTGTCTTCGCGTTTCCGGAGGTTGCCGCAGATCGTGGAAACCGCATTTTTCCGGATCACGCAGGAAAGTCTGTCGAATATCCAACGGCACTCAGGCAGCAGGCTGGCGAAAGTGACGTTGCAAGAGGATGAAGAGTCCGTGATTCTCGAAATCAGCGATTGCGGCCGCGGGATAAACGCCGGCGCGAATGGAGAGCACCGGCCCCACGGCACGCGTTTGGGAGTCGGAATTCCCGGCATGCGAGAGAGGATGGCTCAGCTTGGAGGGTATTTGGACATCGAATCGAATTCGAGCGGCACAACGGTGCGTGCGCGGATCGGGGTATCGGCGCCGGTTTTGAAGGAAGCGACCCATGACGAATCTGCGTCTGCTTATCGCGGATGATCACGCCGTGGTGCGGGCGGGGCTCCGCGCCCTGTTGGAGTCGCGCAAAGGGTGGCAAGTGTGCGCGGAGGCCGCCGACGGGCGAGATGCGGTCGAAAAGGCGACAAAGCACAAACCGGACGTGATTATTCTGGATATCGGGATGCCACTGCTGAACGGCGTTGAGGCGGCGCGGCGCATCCGCAAGGCGCTGCCGCAGTCGGAGATTCTCATTCTGACGATGCACGAGTCGGATGAACTGGTGCAGCAGGTGGTGGAAGCCGGGGCACGCGGCTACATACTGAAAGACGAGGCGGACCGCGTGCTGCATGCCGCGATCGACGCTTTGCGGCAGCACAAACCATACTTTTCGACACGCGTTTCGGAAGCCGCCGATGCCGCGGAGCCGCGGGGCGATGGGGATTCCGGGAGGGCGGGCAGGTCGCGGCTGACACCGCGCGAGCGGGAAATCCTGCAGCTACTTGCGGAGGGAAAAAGCAACAAAGAAGTGGCGACGCTGCTGAACATCAGCGTGAACACTGCGGAGGCCCATCGCGCGAACATTATGCTGAAGCTGGATTTTCACTCGCTGGCGGACCTGGTGATGTATGCGGTGCGGAACAAGATTATCCGGACGTGAAGGCAGTTTTTATGTGTGATGTTCGATTCCGCTTGCTCAGCCAAGAAAACGGTTCAGACTCTCCGACGTTAGCCTCGGCAGTGCGATTCGTGCATACTAAAAGCCAAGCCATGATCGAATATCATGACGCGACGATTCGTGTGCGGTACGCGGAAACTGACCAGATGGGTGTGGTCTACCATTCGAATTATCTGATTTGGTTTGAGGTCGGAAGAGTGGAATTGATGCGGGCCCTCGGCTTCGATTACAAATTGATGGAAATTCAGGACGACACGTTCATTGTAGTGGCCGACGTGCACTGCCGCTACCATCATCCGGCGCGGTACGACGATCTTTTGACGGTGCGCACGCGCATTCTGGAGGCAAAAAACCGCACACTGAAATTCGGTTATGAACTGTTGCGGCAGACGGATCACAAGCTGCTGGCCACCGGACATACGATGCATATCGCGTGCAGCCGCGCGGGGCAGGTGAAACATTTTCCGGAGAAATATAAAACGGCGTTTCTTTCCCTGACGGGACAACAAACATAACTTGAGAATACTGCGAAAATTTTGCAGTTTGGGGCTTTAACTTTAAACTCTTCCAATGCCCATTCAACTGACGGGAAATGACCTGAAATTCGAGCAACTTTACGCCGTTTCCCTGCGCAACGAGCAAGTTTCCCTGTCGCCGCAGGCCATTGCCCGCATGCAAGCGTCGCGCCGTGTTGTGGAGCGACTAGTGTCGGCCAACGAAACCGCTTACGGGATTAATACCGGCTTCGGAAAACTTGCCTCCGTGCGTATTTCGCCCGAGCAGGTTCGGCAACTACAGGTGAACCTGGTGCGTTCGCACTCGTGTGGAGTGGGAACGCCGCTTTCGATTGCAGAAACCCGGGCGATGATGCTGTTGAGAGCCAATGCGCTGGCGAAGGGATTGAGCGGCGTGCGGCCGGTGGTGGTGGAGACGTTGTGCGCGATGCTGAACGCGGGCGTGCATCCGGTGATCCCGTCGCAGGGTTCAGTGGGGGCATCCGGGGATCTTGCGCCGCTAGCACATTTGGCGCACGTGGTTATTGGCGAAGGCGAGGCGTTTTTGAAACAGGAACGGCTGCCGGGCGGAACGGCGATGCAGCGCGCAGGAATTGCGCCGGTGGCTTTGGAAGCCAAGGAGGGGCTTTCGCTGCTGAACGGGACACAGGGGATGCTCGCGCTGCTGAGTTTAGCGCTGCTCGGGGCCGACATGCTGGTGGACACGGCAGATGTGGCGGCGTCACTTTCACTGGATGCGTTGCGAGGGAGTCCGGGAGCGTTTGACGCGCGCATCATGCACGCGCGGGCGTACGCGGGCGCCAGCATGACCGCGCGCAACCTGGCGCATCTGAACGAAGGCAGCCAGATCCGCGAATCGCACCGCGCTCCGGACAAAGATGCGCGGGTGCAGGATGCATATAGTTTGCGCTGCACACCGCAAGTGCATGGCGCGGTGCGCGATTCGCTGGTGCAGGCGCGGGATATGGCCGCTGTTGAACTCAACAGTGCGACGGATAATCCGCTGGTGTTTGTGAAAGAGAGTGGCGGAGGGGACATCGTAAGCGGAGGGAATTTTCACGGCCAGCCGCTGGCGATGGCTGCGGATCAGGTGGCGATTGCGATTGCGACGCTGGGAGGAATCGCGGAACGGCGGGTGGAGCAGATGACCAATCCGCTGACCAGCATGTTGCCCGGGTTTTTGACGCCCGATCCGGGATTGAACTCCGGCTTCATGATCGCGCAAGTGACGGCAGCGGCGCTGACGAGCGAAAACCGCGCACTGGCGACGCCGCATTCGGTGGATTCGATTTCGACGTCGGGCAATCAGGAAGATTACGTCAGCATGGGGATGAGCGGGGCACGGCGACTGGAGCGAATGCTGTACAACCTGCGGCACATTCTCGCGATTGAATTGCTGTGCGCGTGCCAGGGAATTGATTTGCTGGCGCCGCTGCAGACCGGTGCGCTGGCGAAACGCGCACACGAAGCGGTGCGGAGTGTGTCGCCGAAGGTGACGGCAGACCGGCCGCTTGCTCCGGATATCAATGCAGTATCGGCTTTGATCGCTGAGGGCAACATCGCCAAAGTACTGCACTAGCTATAGGCATTTTAGAAGCGCCCAACACTTAATTACTTGGGGAGCCCTTTCTCATCGTAAAGGAATTCTCCATGGTCAATCACGGGACCCCTTAATGTGTTTTCTGAATTCCTTCCCGATTGCAAGTATCTCTGCGACGGAAGGTTTTTTCTTTTGGTGGCTCGAACTCGCGTCCGTTTGCTCGTTTTCTTCTTTGCCACGCCCTTGGCCTCCTCCATGGGGTCCCTGCCTACGGTTGGGCGTCAGGGCCACAAAACGATTTCGTTACTATCCCAGCGCTTCCAAGAAATAGGTGAACATGCGCCAGCCGGCAATGTAGCTGAAGGGGCGTAGTTCGAGAGAGTAATGGCCTACGGGAAGTTCCAGGGTGCGGGTTTCGGCGCCGTGGCGGCGGAGCGCGCCGAGCATCTGGTGGGTTAGTTCGGGGAGAAAGGTGGGGTCGTATTTGCCGTAGACCATGAAGGTGTTGCGGGCGGCGCCCATACCGCGCTCGACATAAGGCATGGGGCTGATGGGTGCCCAGAAGTCACGCAATTCCTCAACGGTGACTTCGTGGCGCAAGCCTTCCCAGACATGGTTGGTGGTCATACCCTGGCTGACGACGTCGGCAAAATAGGTGGAGACGTGGAAGAAGCCGCCGGCACGGACGCGTTTGTCGTGAACGAGAGTGATGTAGCCGACCGAGGAGCCGATGCTGGTACCGAGAATGCCGAGACGCGTATAACCGCGCTGTTCGAGCCAATCGAGGCAGGCCCGGGCATCTTTGACCGCCTGGCGGTTTGCGACCAGGGTCAACCCGATGTTGGGTCCCACCAATTGATCGGCTCGTTCATGGCCGGCGGCCATGCGGCGGTCGTGATACGGGAGGCTCATCTTCAGGGCGGAAATGCCCATGCGTTGAAGCCAATGGCAAAGGGCCACCTGGCCGTGCCATTTGGCGTTCCAGTTAGGGAGGACGAGGACGGCGGGGCCTTGTTTGCGCGCGGGGAAAAATTGGCCGTAAACGGTGTTGTTTTCGGGCCAGGGGGAGGTGGCAGGGCTGGTGAAGGCGAGGACATTTTCGCGGTCGAGGCGGTAATCTCGTACCTCTTCCAGGGCATACCATAACTCGCTGTTTTCCGTGGCTTTGCTGGCGTACTGTCGGACAAACGCGCGCGGCTCGGCGGAATCGGACGGCGCGCCGCCGATGTGCTCGAGGCCCCAGTCGAAGGGACGCACCATGCGGTTGTCGTCGGTAGTCCAGCGGCGGTGTTCGTAGCGCCGGATCCAGTGTTCGTAGGCACTCATGGCCATATTTTTAGTGTAGCGAAATGGCGCCAGCTTACCAAAGCGCGGAAGGCGGCGGGCAAAAACCCAGTTCTGGTTAGGCATGCGACACGCGGGAAAGTGGGACGCGTTGAGCGGTTTGCAGGGGTATGGCACATTCGGATTGTGATTCCTTTCTTCGTTTTTCTTTTTGGCCTGGTTTTCGGGAGCTTTCTGAACGTCTGCATTTCGCGCATTCCCGAGGGACTGTCCGTGGTTTCGCCGGGGTCGCGTTGCCCGTGTTGCCTGACGCCAATCAAGCCCTACGACAATATTCCGGTGGTGGGTTGGCTGATGTTACGGGGAAAATGCCGGACTTGCGGCCTGCCAATTTCACCAATGTACCCGATTGTGGAGTTCCTGACGGGGCTGCTGTTTGCGCTGGCGTTGCGGGAATTCGGGCTGACGTTGGCGACGCTGAAATGGATGGTGTTTTCGTGCCTGATTGTGGTCCTGGTGGTTACGGATTTGCGTGTGCGCATCCTTCCGGACCTGGTGAATTTTCCCGGGATGGTTGCGGGCCTGCTGTTTTCCCTGGGCACTCCTGTGCTCGACACGACTGCGACTACGCTGTACGTGCTGACGTACCGGCGACTTCCCTTTTCGTTGTCATGGATGGTTGTCAGTTTGCTCAACGCCGTGCTGGGCGCGATTTTGGGAAGCTTTCTTTTGTGGGGCGCAGCCAAGGTCTACAAGCTGGTGCGCAAAAAAGAGGGCATGGGCATGGGGGACGTGAAAATGATGGCCATGGTGGGGGCGTTTCTTGGGCCGCGAGGAGCGTTCCTGACGATCCTTTTGGGGACTCTGCTGGGAAGCGTCACAGGGCTTGGCTGGATCGCTTTGCTTTATCTGGCGGGATGGAAGCGCAAGGTTGCGGAGCGCGCGGCACGCCGGGGATTGGGCAGCGTGGCCAACATTCGCTGGTCTCTGGCTTCGCAATACCAGCTGCCGCTCGGGACATTTCTTGGCATTGGGGCGTTGTCGGTGGTGTACGGCTTTCCGTGGCTGGATTCGATTCTGCCGGGGTGAGCCGGTCCGACTGGTAATCCTTAGGAATTCGCGGATTCCCCCGGTGGTGGGGAAGCGTTAAAATACATCTATAAGTTCTTTTGTGTTGCGTTTTAGGAGCTCCAGGGCCGCTCCTTGGGAGGTTCAAATCATGCAGGCCTCTTCCTTTTGGCGAGTGACCGCCTTAGTGGTGATTTTCGGCGCGGCTGCGCTGATTACGCCGGCGCAAGACGCATCCCAGCAACCGAGCGGTGACCCGGTGGCCGATGCCGCGCGCAAGGCGCGGGCCGAGCAGAAGAAAGAACCCAAACCCAAGAAGGTCTTCACGAACGACGATATTCCTTCGGCGCCAGTGGCGGCTTCCACTCCTGCTCCCACCGACCAGAACAAGGACCAGGGCGGCGGCAAACAATCCGCGGAACCGATTACCGGGAAGAAAGAACAATCCGGGGACGAAAAGAAGGGCGAATCCTACTGGCGGAAACGGTTCAGCGAGGTCCGACAGAAGATCTCGGAAACGCAGCAGGAACTGGAAATCTTGCAGAAGGAACTCAATAAAGACCAGGTGCAGTATTATTCGGATCCGCAGAAGGCGATGATGCAACAGCACGACCGCTCTGACATCAACGAGCGGACGGCGAAGATCGACGCAAAGAAGAAAGAGCTGGATGCGCTGAACCAGAAGCTGAGCGACATGGAAGACGAGCTGCGCAGAGCGGGTGGGGATCCGGGCTGGGCACGGTAAGGGCGCCAGAGCCATCCGGGAAAGATACTCAGAACGCGGCTTTTCGATAAAAGCCAAAAAAACAGATTCCTCGGTTCTCGGAATGACACTGCAAGGTATTTTCCCGCAATCTGTAAAGAAGGCGGCGTAGCCCTTCGCTCGGCTCTGGGCAAGGAACCGCTCCTACATGTCCCACGGGTAAATTGTGTTTGCAGCGGACGGCACACAGGCAGGAATGCCTGTCCACTCACCATCGGAAGGCTTGTATTTCGGGCGGTTCTCCGGGAAAATTTGTCGCGCCTTTGCGAGCACCAAGCGCCTTCCCGGGAGTCCCCATGACCGATCTGCAAAGCAAGTCGCCCGCGTTTCTGCAGGCGTTACGCGAGAGCGAACGGCGGCGCATCTATCTTCTGCTGGCTTCGATTGTTTTCATCCTGGTATTACGCGGCACGCGGACGCTCGTGGCGCCGACGGCGGAGAACGTCTCTGTCTTCCTGGCATTTCTCGGTGTTGCCTTCGTGCTTTGCCTTGTGGAGCTGGCGACGCTCTGGGTGCTGAGGCGAGAGTTGCAAGGTGAGCGGCTGGTGCCCCGGGCATTCTGGCTGTTGAACATCCTGTTGGAATTTTCGCTTCCGGCGCTGTCCATCGGAATGGTTGCGAGCGCCGCGATGGCACCGGGCTACCGGCCGCTGGTGAATCCGATCTTTGCGCTGTATTTCCTGCTGCTGATTCTTTCGATTTTGCGGTTAAATCCCCCGTTAAGCGTGGCGTGTGGCATGTTCGGGAGTTGCACGTACCTGGTTGCCGCGTGGCACACGGGCTGGCGGCCACTACACAGCAACGTGAGCGTTTCGCTTTATGCGCCAGAGAAGACGGTGGTGACCTACGCCATCAGTCTGACGATAGCCGGACTGGGCGCGGCTGTAGTAGCACGGGAATTGCGACGACAGGTGGAAGCGGCGCTGCGCGAAGCCGAGACGCGGCGACAGATGGAGTACCTGCAACACGATCTGGAAGTGGCGCGCTCGATTCAGCAATCGCTGCTGCCGCATTCTATGCCACAGGTGGCGGGGTGGGACATTGCGGCGTGGAACCAGCCAGCGGATCAGACAGGCGGGGATTACTACGACTGGCAGCCGATGGCGGACGGGAAATGCGTGCTGGCGTTGGCGGACGTGACCGGACACGGCATCGGTCCGGCTCTGCTGGCTTCGGTGTGCCGGGCGTACGCGCGGGCAAATTTTCGGAACCAGGCGACGTTCGTGAAAGCGATGGAAGAGATTAACGCTGCGGTGGCGGCGGACGTAAAAGAAGGTCGATTCATTACGTTCGTGGCGGCGATTGTGGGACCACAAGATGCAAAAGTGGAATTGCTCTCCGCGGGGCACGCTCCTCTTTTCCTTTACGTGCTGAAGCACGATCGCTTCAGCCTGATGGAGGCACACGCGCTGCCGCTCGGGATTTCGGATGCATTTCTTTCGGATCCCCCGAATTGCTTTGAGTTGGAGGCGGGAGACGTGCTGCTGCTGGCTACGGACGGCTTTTTCGAATGGGAAGGAAGAAGCGGAGAACGTTTCGGAACGGACCGGCTGGAGGCATCGTTGCGCGCCGCGCGGCACAAACCGGCCACAGAAATTATTTCAACCTTATATCAGGATGTGCTGCGATTCGCGGAAGGCACGAGACAGATGGACGATTTGACCGCTATTGTGGTGAAGCGGGTGTGAGGAAAAAGGCCCCTCAGCCGAAGAGAAAGAGTTACCACAGAGGTCGCAGAGGATACGCAGAATTAGCGGAGAGTTGGGAGCAAAACAATTATACAAAGTGCCTGTGCCATTGGATTTTTCCGCTAGCGCGCCCTGGCGAGTGGACTTGTATTCTCGCGAGATGACTCCTGGCCGGCCGGAGCCCCTGCCAGGACAAGCCGGCGGAGGTGCTGCGAAGTTAGTTGAGGTAGCCGTTGTCCTGGACGAACGCGCTGCCTTCGAGAAGCGCAAGGCCTTCCCGGATGGCTTCCGTGCCGCGCTCGAGAGCGCTCCAGGCCATGCGCTCGGATTCTTCGGCAATTTTATCGAGGCAAGCGCCCAAAGCCACTTCATCATCGAGAACGCTGGCGTCCAGAAGGTTGACCATTTCTTCCATGGCCTTCTGATGAATTTGCGCGAATGCTTTTTCGAGGGAAACCTGACCGACGCAGAGATCGCACACCATGCCGGCGTAGGATGCCTCGAGACCGCTGGCTTCGATGCGGTCCTGAAGTTCCCGCAAGGCCATTTCGGCGACGCTGGTGTTCGCGGCCTGCAAATCGGTCTGAATGCGGTTCATGGCGCGGCCCCCCCTTTCGGAACTTCTGCCGTTCGTCCCGATGAGCCTAAAGGCTCGATGGGTGTTGCCACAATAGACCCCGCGTAACAGTCAATAGTGCACTGCGCACAATTCGGAGACGCTTGGCAGGGCCTATCTGCGGCTTTTGCCTTTCCTTTTCCCGCGCGCCTTCCGGGGAGTTTCCCTTCTTTCAAGGCGCGCAACAAACTTGAGCACGCGCCTTTCCAAAGTCGCTTGAGATTTAACGGACACGAGATAGCGAATAATTTGCCTCCGTAAAGCAGTGGTCATAGCGCGAAATTTTTGCTGGGCTTTGGGGGAATTACGCAGGGCTAGTACCAATGCCGGGGGGAGTTCGGGTTCGCGGGATTCTTCATCGAGGCGAATGGCCACCTCGACTACGGCTCCGGTGTCAACGCGGAGCTTTTTGCGGATGTCGCCATGGATGGCGAGGCGATAGGCGCCGTTCCCTCTTGGGACGAGTGTGCTCCGCAACGGAACTCCTTCGACGGTGCCTACAACGGGGACGGCGCTTTCCGGGCCGAGGTACTTGGAGATCTCTGGGGGCACATCCACGAAGCGAAGCAGCCACACTTTGTAGATGCGGGCAGAGAAGACATGAAAGTCGTCGTGCATTGGAGTTAGAGAGACTTGCGGGCGATGTGCAAGGCGACGGAGTTGAGCATCATGAGGACGATGCGGACCTCGGAATAGCCGGCGCGTTTCATGAGATCAGTGAGTTCCTGAGGGCGGAAGAAACGCGAGACGGATTTCGGGAGATAGGCGTATGCGGCGGGGTCGCCGGAGATCCAGCCGCCGATTTTGGGGAGGACGGTCTGGCAATAGAAACGGTAAGCGTCGCCGAGGAGACCGGGGGCGGGTTCGGTGAACTCGAGAATGGCGAGGCTGCCACCGGGTTTGAGCAGGCGAAGGAACTCGCGCAAGCCGGCTTCGTAATTGGCGAGATTGCGGAAGCCGAAAGCAGTGGTGATGAGGTCGAAGGAGGAATCGGCAAAGGGGAGGTGGAGAGCGTCGGCTTCGAGGAATGGGAGGGGAGCGGCGCCGTTGGCCTCAGCAAAAGATTTTGCGCGGGCACGAACGAGCATGGTGTGGGAAAAATCGGCGCCCATGATTTGAGCTTTGGCAGCACGCGCTAAATAAAAGGCGAGGTCACCGGTGCCGCAGCAGATGTCGAGGACGCGAGCATCGTTGCGGTCAAGGATGGGCAGGAGTTCACGGGCGGCGCGGGCGCGCCAACGCTTGTCCATCTGGCCGGAGAGAAGGTGATTGAGCAGGTCGTAGCGCGGGGCGATGCGCGTGAACATTTCGCGGACTTTGCGGGAGACGTCCTGTTCGCTGGTGGCGCCTTCGGGTTGCGTGCCCTTGGGCAATGCGGTGGTTTCAGGCATCGCAATTCCCCAGGGAGTCCACGGGCTGGGTGAAGAAGTGAGGAGCACAACGGAGGATGCATTCGACGGCTTTTTCGGGGATGCCATTGACGGTAGAGGCGCGTCCGATTTTGCCGGAAAGAACGAAGCGGAGTTCTCCGTCGCGGGCTTTTTTGTCGGAGTGCATGGCGTAGAGAAGCTCCGCGGGTTTCACGGGCGGCCAATCGGGCATAGGGCCGATACGGCGCACGAGGGAGACGATGCGGGAGACGGCGTCGGCATGCATGCCTGCCACTTCATGGCCGAGCAGCGCGGCGCACATCATGCCCCAGGCAATCGCTTCGCCGTGCTGAAAGCGGCGGTAACGAGTGACGGATTCGAGCGCGTGGCCAAAGGTGTGACCGAAGTTGAGGATCTCGCGGTGGCCGGATTCCCTTTCGTCTTTGCTGACCACGCTGGCCTTGATGGCGATGGAGCGGCGAATGACGTGGTCGAGAGAGGCGGCGTCACGACGCAAGATCGCATTGATGCGTTTTTCGAGGAAAGCGAAAAGTTTGGGGTCGGCGATTACGCCGTACTTGATGACTTCGGCCAAGCCGCCACGGAATTCGCGCTCGGGGAGAGTGGCGAGGGCTTCGGGATCGACGAGGACCAGCTGCGGGGGATAGAACGCGCCGACGAGGTTTTTGCCTTCGGGCAGATTGACGCCGGTTTTGCCGCCGATGGCGCTGTCCACCTGAGCGACCAGGGTGGTGGGTACTTGGACGAGCGCGACGCCGCGCAAATAAGAGGCGGCGACAAAGCCGGCGACGTCGCCGACGACACCACCGCCGACGGCGACCAGCAAGGAATGGCGGTCAGCGCCTGCTCGAACGAGCATTTGCGCCGATTTTTCGACGGTGGTTAGATTTTTTGCGGATTCGGCGTCGTCAAAAAGGTGGATGTGCTTCGCGACATTTGGGGGCAGGCCACGGCGAACTTGTTTTTTGAGGGCGCGCCAAACGGTTGGCGAAGACAAGATATGAATGCTGGAGAATTTGCCGAGACGGGTGATTTCCTGGGCGGCGCGGCGCAAGGCTCCGCGCTTGCAGACGACGGTGTAGCGGCCAGTGGCCGCGCGGACATGGATTGTGTTGGAAGACGTGGATTTCATTCGCGTGGATGGCTGAATTCAATGTAACACAGAGATGGAACTGGCCGAACCAAGACGAAGAGGGCCAATGCTTTTTGATCGCAAGAACTCACCCTCACAAATCGAGGTGAGGCACCCTCAAGTTCATTTGGTGCAGCGGCTTCGGACTGGCTGCACAGGAGTGCCTGTTCCACGAGGAAGACAGGCTGAAGCCTGTGCTACGGTAGCCTATTTTTTGCGCTGGATCTCGTTCACCGAGGCGAGGATGGTGTGGCCTACGATGCCGAGGGTGCGGGCGCTGATTTTGTCGAGGGTGTCTTCGGTGGTGTGCCAGTACGGGACGTCGTTGGCGGTGTCGAGATCGATGATGTCCACCGAGGGAACATTTCGCCTAGTGAACGAGTAATGGTCGTCGCCGCCGGGCCCGCCGGGTTCGTTGACGAACACGTTGCTATAGCCTAGTTTTGCGGCGGCGCTCCAGACAAGATCCACGAGCCATTTCGTAGAGGCGGGATCTTTGCGGAAATGGGGTTTGCGGCCGCCGACGATGTCCGCAAGGATGAAAGCCTTGACCTTGGACAAATCGCCGCTGGCGGCCAGCCGCGCGGCCATCTGGCGGCTGCCATAGCAGTTGTCGGGATCCTGCCATTCGAAGTTGACGGCTTCTTCGGCGTCGAAAAAGGCAATCCAGATGGCGTACCTCCCTGCTTCTTTTTGCGCGCAAAGCAGGCGGGCGATTTCAAGCATGACGCCTGTGGAAGAGCCTGCATCGTCGGCACCGACAAAATTGGGGATGCGCTTGGTGTCGTAATGCGTGCCGAGCAGGATGATGCCAGGCTTCAGGCCGGGGATTTTCGCCAGGATGTTTTTCATCGGCAGGCGACCGGCGGGGGTGTCCGCGGAGAAGGAGTCCGTTTCGACAGCGCAGCCGTAGGATTTCAATTCGGATTCGAGATAGTCCTGCAGCTTTACGATGGCGGGAGAGCCCGCGGGACGAGGACCAAATCTGACTTGCTTCGACACTTGTTGATAGGCGCGCTGGCCATCAAAGCCGTCGGTTTTTTCGGGGGGCAAGGCGTCATTGGCTTGCGCAGGAGGATTGCCGGCAACGGCGCTCATAAACGGAGGCTGGGCGGCGTTGGAGGCGACGGTATTTTTGCGCGCGGGGTCTTGCGATTTGCACCCAAGCGCGGCGGAAAGCAAAAGCGCAGCGCCGAGTGCCACGCACCGGGAAGAAATGCTCATCCGGCGGCCTCTGCGCGCTGAGCTGCCTCGCGCTTGCGCTTTCTGCGGACGACGACGGCGGAAACGGCGATACCGATAAAATAGAGGCCGATCATCGGCATCATGAAGACGAGCATGGTGGTGGCGTCGGGGGTTGGAGTGACGATGGCAGCGACGACGGCAATGATGAGAATGGCGTAGCGGGAATTTTTCCAGAGGAACTGCGGCGTGACGATGCCAAACAAAGTGAGAAAGAAGATCAACACCGGCAGCTCAAAGATCAGACCCAGGCTCAGCAGGATCAGCAGAACCAGATCAAAATACTCATTCACAGTTATCATCGGCTTAATCGAGCCGATGTTCTGCTGGAAACTCACCAGAAACTTCAAAATATATGGCAGCGTGATGAAATATCCGAATGCAATGCCACTCAAGAACAGAAGGACGGTTGGAAAAATAAAACCAGCTACCGCCTTGCGTTCATGTCTATAGAGAGCCGGCGCCACAAACAGCCACAATTGATACAAAACTATAGGGGACGCCAGCACAATTCCAAGGTAAACGCCCAGCGTGATGTACGTATTCAGGAACCCGGCCGGGTGCGTATAAACCAATTCACCCGGAAGGCCGCTTTGCTTAAGCGCCTTTACGATCGGTTCTATGATCCAGTTGATGAAATATTTGGCGAGGTAGACGCCGATGAAGGCGCCGGCGCCAATCGCGTACAGCGAATTGATGATGCGTTTGCGGAGCTCGGACAGATGCTCGAAGAAGGTCATCTGCCCGCCGCTCTCCTCGAGCCTGCCCAGGATGGAGTTGTCAGGCTGGCTGCTGTTGGTCATGGGTGGGAGGATTTTCGGTTGGGCTACCTTCCGGCCTGGTTTCAGCAGCTTGGGCTACGCTTTCGCCACTGGACGCGTCTAACCGGGGAACCGCGTCGGCCTCGGGTTTGAGTACGGGTCCTTCTGTAACCGGATAGTCTGGGGCCGCTTCCGGTGGAGGCTGCGCAGATGTGACAGAATTCGATAGTGCAGGCTGGGCGAGTTCCTTTGCGCGGGCTTCGGCGGCGTCCGCTTCGGCGTTTTTCTTGCGAAGTTCGGCGACACGCGCCTGACGCTCGAGGTCGCGCATCTCTTCTTCGAAGGCGCTCTTGAAATCGGTGGAGGCTTTGCGGAATTCAGCCATGAGTTTTCCCAGGCTGCGGGCCAATTCGGGGAGCTTCTGGGGGCCAAAGACCACCAGCACCACGAGGAAGACCACGATCATGTGGGGAATGCTAAGCATAGATAAAAGGACGCCGAGAAGAGCCCTGTCTGCATCATAGAAAGTGCGGCCAAAGGTGTCAAACGGCAGTTGGAAGTTGCATGTTATACTGAGATTTAGATACTAGGGAGAGGTACCCATGAATCAAGAGCGTCGGGGCCTGATTCTGGTAGTCGTAGTCCTATTGATCTCGGGGGTCCTCGGGGGCATCTACGGGCCCTCCGTGCGAGCCACCACAACGGCTACGGACGACTACCAGACGGCGGTGAACACCTTCACGTCGGTCCTTTCCGTGGTGCAAGCCAATTACGCGGAGCCCATTGATGCGGACAAGGCAGTGTACCAGGGAGCCATACCCGGAATGCTGCGTATGCTGGACCCGCACTCGAATTTCTTTGATGCGCGGCAGTTTGCGCTGCTGCGGGAAGACCAACGCGGGAAATATTACGGGGTAGGGATGGTGGTTGCCCCGAAGGAAAACCACACTGTGGTGATGTCGCCGTATGTTGGCGCGCCGGCGTATAACGCGGGGCTGCGTGCCGGGGACGTGATCGCGAAGGTGGATGAGAAGTCCACCGACGGCCTGACGACGAGCGAAGTAGCGGACATGCTGAAGGGTCCGAAGGGCACGGTGGTGAAAATCACGGTGACGCGCGAAGGATATGCGGACCCGCTGGTGTTCACGGTGACACGCGATGAGATTCCGCGGCATTCGGTGGACATTATGACGATGCTGAAACCTGGTATTGGCTACATGCGGCTGAACCAGTTCAACGAAACCACAGACAAGGAAATCGCGGAGGCGCTGAAGCAACTGGGGGCGAATTCCCTGGATGGGCTGATTCTCGACCTGCGGAACAATCCCGGCGGGTTGTTGAACGAAGCGGTGGCGGTTGGGGATATGTTCCTGGAAAAGGGGCAGCTGATCGTTTCCTACCACGGGCGGAGCGCGCCGGAGCGGAATTTCCGCGCCATTCGCGGGAACCAGGGGTTGAACGTGCCGCTGGTGGTGCTGGTGAACAACAATTCGGCGTCGGCGGCGGAAATCGTGTCTGGCGCGATTCAGGATCACGACCGCGGGTTGGTGGTGGGTGAGACAACGTTCGGCAAGGGACTGGTACAAACGGTGCAACCGCTTTCCGAAAACACCGGGCTGGCGCTGACGACGGCGCGCTACTATACGCCAAGCGGGCGCTTGATTCAGCGCGATTACAAATCCATTTCGCTGTACGAGTATCACTATGAACGGAAAGTGCCGGATCATCCGACGGAGATTCGCCAGACGGACAGCGGGCGGCAGGTGACGGGCGGCGGAGGCATCACGCCGGACATCATTGTGGCGGCGCCGAAGTTCAACAAGTTTCAGGAACTGATGTTCCGCAGCGACGTGCTGTATCCTGCGGAGCAGGGCGTGGGCGGGTTTACGCGCTACTTCTTGGGCACGAAGCCGGTGATCACGCATAGCTTCGAAGTGGACGACAATGTGTTGCGCGAGTTCCGCAACTATCTTTCGAAGCACAATGTGAAATATGCGGAAGCCGACTACGACGAGAACCTAGACTGGACGAAGCGGAAGATCAAGCAGGAGATTTTCATGTCCGCTTACGGGACGCAGGAAGGCGACAAGGTGCTGCTGGCTGCGGACCCGCAGGTGCAAAAAGCAATCGAGTCCATCCCGCAAGCGCGGGCGCTGTATGAAAACGCGCGCAAAGTGGTGGCGCAGCGTAACGGCTCCGGCAACGACCAGCCGTAAGGGCAGTTGGATTCACTGCGAGACCTCTGCTAAAATTTGAAAAGTCGCTACTCGTGGGCGAGTAGCTCAGCTGGGAGAGCGCCTCGTTCGCAACGAGGAGGCCGGGGGTTCGAATCCCCTCTCGTCCACCAGA
>DATFSI010000059.1:0-5815 GCA_035262705.1 Candidatus Acidiferrum sp.
CAGCCAACTCGCGAGCAGATTGACGAGGCCATGAAAGGCAATATCTGCCGTTGCGGAACCTATCAGCGGATTCGCCGCGCGATCGAGCGAGCCGCGGCAGAAAGCGTCACGGGAGGGAACGCAGAATGATTGCCGTGAGCCGGCGCGCGTTTCTGAAGACGAGCGGCGAAACGGCCGCGGCTTTCGTTCTCGGCTTCTATCTGCCTTTACGGGGAAAAAAATCGGGAGCAGTTGCGGGGACCAGTGCCCGAGTCTTGCAGATCAACGCCTGGCTGAAAATTTCCACCGACAATCAAGTCACGATTCTTGTCGAGAAACCCGAACTGGGCCAGGGATCACGCACATATACCCCAATGATCATCGCCGAAGAACTGGAAGTGGACTGGTCCGCTATCCGTGTGGAGCAGGCGCCTACCATCCCTGCCGTTTATCAAGGCTTGAGAACGGGCGGAAGCGGAGGCGTCGTGAACACCTACGCTTCGTTGCGCAAGGTGGGGGCGCAAGCGCGGGAAATGCTAATCGCCGCGGCGGCCCACGAATGGAACGCGAAGAAGGCGGATTGCAAGGCGGAAAGCGGGGCCGTGATTCACGTTCCGACGCGCCGCTGCTTGAGTTACGGGGAATTGGTGGAAGCAGCGTCACTCCTCCCGCTGATCAATCCGGACGAGATCCTGTTGAAGCAGCCGAAGGATTTTCGTGTTATCGGCAAGTCGTTGCCGCGCACCGACGTGCCTAGCAAAGTGGAGGGCAGCGCTGCCTTCGGTATGGATGTCCGGGTGCCCGGAATGCTCTTTGCCGTGATTGCGCGGTGTCCGTACTTCGGCGGGAAGCTGGCAACCGTGAATTCGGTCGCCGCGAGGGCGGTTCCCGGAGTACGCGCGGTCTTTCCGGTTCCGCCGTTGCCACGACGCTACAACACGGCGGGTGGTGTTGCCGTGGTGGCAGATTCCACGTGGGCGGCGATTCAGGGACGCAAGAAGCTTGTGCTGCACTGGGAAAAGGAGAGTGGGGGCAGCGAAAACACGGAGGCCCTTCACGATTTAGTTGCGAAGAAAGCAGCCGGTTCCCCCACTTTTATTGCGATTGACCGCGGGGACGCACTCGAGGTGCTTTCCGGCAGCGCGAAAACCGTCGAAGCCTGCTACGAATCACCCTTTCAGGCGCATGCCACGATGGAGCCCATGAATACCACCGTGCACGTGCGCGAGCGGGAAATTGAAGTCTGGTCGCCCACACAATTTGCCGATGAGGTTCAGAGCGAAATTGCCAAGCTTTCGGGGTTCCCACTCGACAAGGTGATCGTGCACATGGCGCTGTCCGGCGGATCGTTCGGGCGGCGCTATCAGTGGGATTACGCCGCGGAAGCCTGGCAAGTGGCCAAAGAGATAAAAAAGCCGGTGCAACTGGTTTGGACACGCGAAGACGACATGCAGCACGATTTTTACCGGCCATATAACTATCAACATTTACGCGGCGCCTTTGATGATGATGGCAATCTGGCAGCGGTGAGCACACGCGTGGTGACCACTCCGATCGCCAGGACAAATCTTTATACCAGCTTTAGGGAATCCCCGGAGACATTGAGCGATCCGGCGGCGACCGCAGCGCTCGAATGGTATGGCGGCGACATGGCACCCTATTCCGTGCCAAATTGTCGACTGGACTATTCGCCCGCGGAATCCGCGGTGCCGCGTTCCTGGTGGAGGTCGGTGGCGTCGTCGTATACGGTGTTCGCGAAGGAATGTTTTATCGATGAACTTGCGTATGCGCGTGGCCGCGATGCGTTGCAATTTCGTTTGGACTTGCTGACCGCCAAAACACCGGAGGCGGCGCGGCTGCACGCGGTTTTGGAGTTGGCGGCGAAAGGCTCGGGCTGGGGTGAACCATTGCCGAAAGGCTGCGGACGCGGCATCGCTTGCTGCCCCGGCGACAGTTGCAGCGCCCAGGTGGCCGAGGTTCGTGTGACGGAGGACGGCACGGTGCAGGTTCTGCGGGTGGTAAGTGCGGTCGATTGCGGGTTAGCCATTCATCCCAATGGTGTGCGCGCGATGACCGAGGGAGCCATCAATTTTGCGCTGACCGCGGTGCTTACTGGCGAAATCACAATAAAGGATGGCGCGGTGGAGCAGAGCAATTTTCATGATTATGAGGTGCTGCGCATCCACCAGGCGCCCGAGATCGAGGTGCACATCGTGCCCAGCCTGGAAGAGCCAAGCGGCGTGGGCGAACTCGGCGCGATGCTGCTGCCCGCGGCAGTTGCAAATGCAGTCTTTGCCGCGACCGGAGTGCGTGTGCGGCGTCTGCCAATAAAGCCAGAGCTTTTCAAACATTCTAAAGGCTGAGGGGAAACTTTATGTATCGCAGAGAATTTCTCACGCGCTCATTGTTGGCAGGCACGGCGTCGGCGTGTGCATCCACGCTGGGACTGCCGGCGCTGGTGGCTGCTGGGCCGAAGCGCGTATTGGTTCTGGGCGGCACATTGTTTCTGGGTCCCGCGGTCGTCGAGGCTGCGGTGGCGGCGGGTCACACGGTCACGCTGTTCAATCGCGGAATCACGAATCCGGATTTGTTTCCCCATCTGGAAAGGTCGCGGGGGTTTCGCAGCAGTGACGCGAAGGATCAGGATTTATCGGTACTGTCCCACCGGCATTTCGACGCCATCATTGATGTGTGGCCGAACGATCCTGGAGTGGTTACTTCAGCCGCAGAATTTCTGAAGGATCGTTCGGAGCATTACCTGTATGTGTCCTCCGTTGCAGCTTACGACTCCCGGGAATTCACACGAGCAGGGATTGAGGAGAACGCGCCCATGGAACCCTGGAACGGGCCGGGCCGGAAATACAACCGCGGCAAAGCAGAAAGCGAACGAAGGCTGCACGCCATCTTCGGTGACAAAATCACGATTGTGCGGCCGGGGCCGATCAAAGGCGAGCGAGACACGACTCCGGATTTGTATGCATGGTTGGTGCGGGCGCAAGCCGGTGGTACGCACATCGGACCCGGGGACGGAAACGACTCGGTGGAAACGGTGGACGTAAAGGACGTGGCGCGTTTCCTGCTGCTGGCCATTGAACGCACGCTCTATGGCACCTTTAATTTGACCGGGAAGCCCATGAGCTTTCGCGGGTTTCTGAATGCGTGCAACGCGGTGATGCGGTCTGACGCACAATTTGTGTGGATGCCGCAGGATTTTCTACACCAACAGGGGCTCGAAACAGACCATGCCCTCGGGCTGCACGGGGGGAATTTCCCGTTCTGGCGTCCCGTGGGGGCCTGGCCGGGCCTCTATCAGATCAGCAGCGAAAAAGCGTACAAGGCGGGATGGAAGACCAGAGCGTTCGAGGAGACGGCGCTGGATTGCCTGGAGACTTTTCGTTCCCAGGGAGAAGCTTTGGACTGGAGCGACTATCTGCCGGCGGAGAAGGAGAAAGCCGTTCTGAATGCCTGGGCACACCGTTCGTAAAATTGTGGAGAACGAATCGTTGTTCTAGACTCAGCCGTGATGAAGTACCCGAGGTTCATTTCCGGGCAACCAATGGTCCTGCGCATCGCAGCATGCTGGCTGGGTGTCGTCCTCCTGTTCGCCGTCCAGTGGTTTCTCTACGACGCGACGCGTGGCTCGGCGGATGTGTTCCGCTACTATCTCTGGTGGTCATTCTACTTGTGGGGAATCCTCACGCCCGTTGTCGTGTGGTTCTCTCTTCGCCACGCCATCACTGCGATTAGTTGGAAGAGTGTCGTTCCGGTTCACTTCGCGGCGGGGTTGGGCTTTGTCGGAGCCGCGATCCTTGGTGAGGCCATGATTGGAAAGCTCTGGCAGCACCAAGAACTATCAGCCGGAAAAGCCTTGCGACACTACTTTTTAAGACACGCGCAGGTGAGTCTCTTTACCTACGGAATGCTGGTTGTTGCGGTTGAGCTTTACCGGATGCTGGACGAACGGCGAAAGCAGCAGTTGCGGGCATCCCGGCTGGAAGCGCAGTTGACTGCCGCGCATTTGGAGGCGTTGCGCGCGCAGCTTCACCCGCATTTCCTTTTCAACACGCTGCAAGCCGCGACCACGCTGATTCAGGAAGATCCGGACGGGGCGGAAGACATTCTTATCCGGCTAAGCGAAATTCTGCGCGTTTCGTTCGATCAGACGAATATCCAGGAGGTTCCTCTTTCTAAAGAGATTGAGATTTTGGGTCTGTACATAGGAATCCTGGCGCGGCGCTTCGGAGACCGGCTAAATTTCGAGGTTTCGGTCGATCCGGACGTTCGGGAATGCATGGTGCCGGCGCTGATTTTGCAGCCGTTGGTGGAAAATGCGATTCGTCACGGGATCAGCAAACACAAGGGCGTAGATGAGGTGCAAATCCGAGGCTTTCAGAAAAACGGGAGTCTCTGCCTGGAAGTGCGCAACCAGAACAGTTACCTTGAGGAGGACGCCTTGGAGTTTCGGGGTCACGGCATAGGTCTTGCGAATACACGCATGCGCCTGGAACAGCTTTATGGGATCCGGCAGGCTTTACGACTGCAAAACCTGCAACCGACCGGGGTCTGCGCCGCGGTTTTCATCCCCTTGCGGCCGGCGCCGAGTATGGTTAGGAATCATCGCCATGGCCATCCGCGCCTTGATCGTTGACGACGAGCCGTTGGCCCGCCGCGCCATCCGGCGCTTCCTGAGCAAGGATGCAGAAATAGCAATAATTGGCGAATGCGGGGATGGAGAATCGGCCGTCGGGGCGATCCGCGAGCTGAAGCCGGACTTGTTGTTTCTCGACATACAGATGCCGGAGATGGACGGATTCGAGGTCCTGCACAAGGTCGGCGCAGAGCGGATGCCTGTCACGATTTTCGTTACCGCTTACGACCAGTTTGCACTGCGTGCGTTCGATGCAAACGCCATTGATTACCTGCTGAAGCCGGTGGCCAACAAGCGTTTCGAGCGCTCCCTGGAACGTGCCAAGCACCGCATCGCCAGGAAGCACAGCCGGGACGAGATGAGCCGGATGGTTTCCAGCTTGCAACGGCTTGCCAAGGCTCAACAATATGTAGACCGCCTTGGCGTTCCCTTGAACGGGCGTATTTTGTTCGTTGCCACCAAGGACATTGACTGGATCGAAGCCGAGGGGAACTACCTGCATGTCCATGCAGGGAATCGCGAGCACATCCTGCGGCAAACGCTGACGGAGGTGGAAAAGCAGCTGAACCCCAACGAATTTCTGCGGATTCATCGTTCGACAATCGTGAACGTGCGACGCATCAAGGAGATTCAGCCTTGGTTCCACGGCTACCATCGAGTGCTGCTCGAAAACGGCAAAGAGTTGCGGATGAGCCGATACCAACATGAGGTCGCCAGACAGTTGAGACTCATCTAGAAGGAAGAAAACGTCGTCGAACGGAGCATTTCTCGCCCTCGGATAGGGTCCTGAGGACCTCTATCTAGCCAGACAAGCGCTCTGTTAATCGCGAGGTTGGACATCACAAGGAAGGGAGCTGTCATTGAAGGTTCTCCAAACGGTTGTGGTTTCATTTTTCTGTTTTTTCGCATCCGATGCCAGCGCACAGATTTCCGCTCCGGACCAGCGGTACAAAGTCGATTTGCTTGTGATCGTTGCACACCCGGATGACGATATTTTCGTCAGCAGTTATCTGGCGCGTGCCATCTTTGACCAGCACAAGAAAGTCGCTGTTGTCTACTGCACTCACGGCGATTCAGGAACGAATTCAGAGGGGCGTGAGCACGCACAGGCTCTCGGTTTGGCTCGTGAAATGGAGGCCCGCCAAGCCATGAGTTTGTTGGGCACGACCAATGTGTGGTTTCTGGACG
>DATFSI010000060.1:0-42890 GCA_035262705.1 Candidatus Acidiferrum sp.
TCCATCTAACCGGCCCCGCCTCGACCTGGCTGCAAGCAACGCGCCTACCGTGGCTCTGCAGTAAAGAGAAGAAATTCGCCACTTGGGCGCCGTTCCGCAACTTCGCTCGCTGCGCAACCGCGAAATATCCAGGCGCGTTGACAGTGGGAGAGCGGGTTAGTTACGCTCGAATGCTTAAGCTTTCCGCGAAATACTCATAGAGAGGAGCCGGTCCGAACTCCCGACCGGCCTGACCCGAATGCCCGACGAGAAACTCCCAACCAGGAAAGAAGACTTCTCCGAGTGGTACAACCAACTCGTGCTGCGTGCCCAGTTGGCCGATTACGCGCCGGTGCGCGGTTGCATGATCGTGCGCCCCTACGGCTGGGCACTCTGGGAAAACATCCAGGCGGCGCTCGACAAGCGTTTCAAAGCCACCGGCCATCAAAACGTTGCCTTTCCCCTGCTGATTCCGAAAAGCTTCATCGAAAAAGAAAAGCATCACGTGGAAGGTTTTTCTCCCGAGCTGGCCGTGGTCACCATCGGCGGCGGCGAACAACTCGCCGAGCCTCTGATCCTGCGCCCCACGTCGGAAACCATCATCGGCCACATGTGGTCGAAATGGATTCAGTCCTACCGCGATTTGCCTGTGCTGATGAATCAATGGAACAGCGTGATTCGTTGGGAACTTCGCACGAAGCTTTTCCTGCGCACGCTCGAATTTTACTGGCAGGAAGGGCACACCGCCCACGCCACGCACGAGGAAGCCGTGGCCGAGACCCGGCAAATGCTGGACGTTTACACGGACTTTGCGGTCAACGAAGCGGCAATTCCGGTGATCCCCGGCGTGAAATCGGACGCGGAAAAATTCGCCGGCGCGGATACGACCTATGCCATCGAAGCGATGATGGGCGACGGCAAGGCGCTGCAAGCCGGAACGTCTCACTACCTGGGCCAGAATTTTGCCCAGGCATTCGAGGTGAAGTATCTCGACCAGAATGGAACCTTGCAGCATTGCTGGACCACATCCTGGGGGCTTTCCACCCGCTTCATCGGCGCCATCATCATGGTGCACGGCGACGATCAGGGATTGGTGCTGCCGCCGCGGCTGGCGCCGATCGAGGCCGTTATCGTGCCCATTTACAAAAACGACGACGAAAAGGCTTCGGTGATGAAGGCGGCCAAGGAGTTGAAAGCACAGCTCGTCAAAGCCGACCTGCGCGTGCACCTCGACGAGCGGGAAGGCTTCAGCCCGGGCTGGAAATTCAACGACTGGGAGATGCGCGGTGTGCCCGTGCGCGTCGAGCTGGGCCCCAAGGACGTAGCCAGACACGCGGCCATGCTGGCGAGGCGCGACCGTCCCGGCAAGGAAGGCAAGGTCAGCGCGTCCCTCGCCGATCTCCCAGCTACAGTTACCAAGTTGCTGGCCGAGATACAGCAAGCCTTGCATGACAAGGCGTTGGCCTTCCGGCGCGCCAATACCCAGGAAGCCTCGACCTACAACGACCTCAAGAAAGCCGTGGAAGGCGGCTTTGCGTTTTCGCCTTGGTGCGACAGCGGCGAGTGCGAAGCCAAAATCAAAGAGGAAACCCGCGCCACCATGCGCTGCATCCCACTAGATAAGGCGGCGGTGCTGGGTAAGGAAGTTGCGAGCGGCGGCGCTTGCGTATATTGCGGTAAGCCGGCCACGAACTGGGCCATTTTCGGCCGGGCTTACTAGGAGTTCCGGGAACGCCGGGCGGGCCTTTTGACGCGCTCGGGCGTTGCAGCTGAAGAACACCTGCACTCCGGCTTGCTCGACACCTCCAGGAGCGGGTGCTAGCGTAAAAGTGAGCCAACGAGCCTGCCGTCGCGGACGGCGAGGGGAGCGTTCCTTGTTGAGTTTACGAGGTTTTGCATCGAAAAAGGTGCAGCGCGGCGAGGGCCGCCTGAAAGCGATCATCTACACGCTGATTTTGGTCGCTGGAATTTACGCGGCCTTTAAACTTGTGCCCTTGTACGTCGCCAACTATGAACTGAAGGACAAAATCAGCGAACAAGCGCGCTTCGCGGTGGTCAATCGCTATACCGACGAACAGATTCGCGACATCCTTTATAAAACGATTCAAGACCTGGATATTCCGGCCAAGCGCGAGGACATCAAGGTCGAGCAGACCAACCACGGCCTGATGATCAGCGTGAATTACACCGTGCCCGTGGATTTCAAGGTTTACAAGGCGGAGATTAGCTTTACGCCTTCCAGTGAAGGTATTGACCTTTTGAAGTAAGCCGCAGACCTCGACGGAGGACGGCGGCTTCTCGCACCCGCGGAACTCTCACTTTGTCCCGCTTGCGGTTTGCGAGACAATGGAGTTTCACCCACCCTCAAGGAGCACTCGTTGCGATTGCGCGTTCAGAAAGGTTTTTGGACCTCTGCGTTCGGCCTCGCTCTGCTGGGCATGGTGGCCTTGTGTTTCCTTACGGCGGCCGGGGTCTTCACGTTTTGCTACGTCAAGTATTCCCGGATGATCGACTCGCGGCTTTCGGGACATGTCCTGCAGAACACCACGCAAATTTTTTCGGCGCCCGAGCACATTTCCGACGGCCAGGCCTGGGGCGCGGATGACCTGGTGATGTACCTGCAGAGAGTCGGCTACCGCCCCGATAACGACGAAAATGCAATGGGGAGCTACACGATCAACGGGAATACGCTGGACATTCGCCCGTCGAAGATATCCTATTTTAACGGTGGAAACGCTCTGGCCGTGCAGTTCAACGGCCGGGTCATCCGCACCATTCGCCCGCTTAGTGGCGGGTCGGATATGGGCGTGGCGGAAATCGAACCGGAGTTGATTACCAATCTGTTCGACAGCCAGCGCGAAAAGCGCCGGCCCGTCCGCTACGAAGACCTGCCGCCCATGCTGGTGCAGGCCATTCTTTCGGCGGAAGATAAACGTTTCTTCGAGCATCCGGGGTTCGACTTCATCCGCATTTTCGGTGCGGCCTGGGCCGATGTGCGCCACAAGAGAATTGAGGGTGCCAGCACGATCACCATGCAGGTGGCGCGCACCTATTTTCTTTCCACGGACCGCACCTGGAAGAGAAAACTTGCCGAAGCGATGCTTTCGTTCGAACTGGAGCAGCGCTTCACCAAGCAGCGTATTTTCGAGATGTACGCGAATGAAGTGTACCTGGGGAATCGCGGCAGCTTTGGCATCCGCGGCTTTGCGGAAGCCAGCGTGGCCTACTTCGGCAAGGATATGCGGCAGCTCACATTACCCGAGTGCGCGTTCCTGGCCGGCTTGATCCGCGCTCCCAATTATTATTCGGTCGCCGACAGGCATCCGGAACGCGCGGGGCAAGCGCGCGACCGCGTGCTCACGCAGATGCAGGAGAACAAATACATCTCCGACGATGAACTGCAGGAGGCGAAGAAAACGCCTCTCAAGCTGGTGCGTTCTTCGGTGGCTGGCAGCGAGTCGCCCTACTTCGTCGACATGGTCAAGGATCACCTGCTGGAAAAGTATTCCGAGCAGGATTTGTTGAGCAACAACTATCGCGTCTACACCACGCTGGATCCGCAACTCCAGCGCGCCGCGGCCGCGGCCATCGAAAACGGCATGAAGAACGTGGACGCACTGCTGCAGGCCAAGTACGCCAAGGCCCGCAAACCGAAAGCGAAAAACACGCAGCCGGAGCAGATACCGCAGGTGCAGGCGGCGCTGGTGGCCCTTGATCCGCGCACCGGCGAGATCAAAGCGCTAATCGGCGGGCGCGATTACGGCCAGAGCCAGCTGAACCATGCGCTGGCGCACCGCCAGCCGGGTTCGGTGTTCAAGCCGTTCGTTTACGCCGCGGCGTTCAACAATGCTGTGGACGGCGCGCAGCCCGTGGTCACTCCCGCGACGACCGTGGACGACGAACCGACGGTATTTGAATTCGACGGCCAGGAATACACGCCTAACAACTACGGCGAACGCTTCATGGGCAAGGTGACCGTGCGCCAGGCGCTTACCAATTCGCTGAATGTGGCGACCGTGAAAGTGGCGGAAATGGTCGGCTATGGCCGCGTGGTGCAGATCTCCCGCCAGATGGGTTTGGGTTCGAACATCCGGCCCACGCCTGCGGTTGCGCTGGGCGCCTACGAATTGACCCCGGTGGAAGTGGCCAGCGCTTACACTGCGTTTGCGAACCTGGGCACACGTGCGGAGCCCTTTTACATCAAGTCGGTCGTGAGCGCTGGAGGAAACTCGCTCGAAAGATACGGGCCAAATACAAGAATGGTGCTCGATCCGCGCGTGACCTATCTGGTGGACAGCATCCTCAAAGACGTGTTGAACAAGGGCACGGGTGCGCAGGTTCGCGCCAAGGGCTTCACCTTGCCCGCGGCGGGGAAAACCGGCACCTCGCGCGACGGCTGGTTCGCGGGCTTCACCAACAACCTCGTTTGCGTCATTTGGATCGGCTTTGACGACAACCACGACCTCGGTTTGGCTGGCGGCGCCACCGCTGCACCGATCTGGGCGGATTTCATGATTCGCGCCACCTCCTTGCCGGGTTATCGCGACGTCAAAGAACTCGACAAGCCCGCGGGCGTAGATTCGGACATCATTGATGCCGACACGCTGGAACTTGCCACGCCGAATTGCCCGGTAACCCGCGAAGAAGTCTACGTCGCAGGCTCGGGTCCCACGCAATTCTGCGAACTGCACGGCGGCGGGCACGGGCCGGTTTCCGGAGCAGGGTCTTTCCTCTCGCATCTGTTTGGCGGCGGCTCTTCGAATCCACCCCCGCCCGCCAACACCCCTGGAAATGGCGCTACCCCTAGCCAAGCCGACAAGACCGGCGCGGCCACCCAGCAGCCAGGGCAGACCACCCTGGATCCAGCCAAAGACCAGGAGAAGAAAAAGGGGCCCTTGCAGAAGTTTTTTGGTATCTTTGGGGACAAGAAGAAGAATCCGGACAAGCCAAATCCGGGTTAAAGGAGTCTCGCCATGAACAAGTACCACCTGGCGATTCCCGTAGTGTGTTTTTTTGTTGTTACCCTTCCCGTGGCCGTAAATTCTCAGCAAACCTTGGTTCAGATCGCCCGCATGCCCATCTCCACGCAAGCGCAGACGCCTGCGAACACTGGGCCTGCCGACGAGGAGATGGCGCGGCTGCATCTGGCCCGCAAGGAATACCGGGAGGCCGGAGAGATCTTTTACCGGCTGGCCACGCAGAACCCGCAAAACCCGCTGTACTGGAATGAGCTGGGAATTGCGCACCACAATCTTTCGGAGCTCGACCAGGCGCTGAGATGCTACCAGCGGGCGGTGAAAGTGGACTCGCATTACCCGGACGCGCAAAACAACATCGGCACAATTTTTTACGAACGCAAGAAATACGCCAAAGCCATTCGCGCGTACAAGAAGGCCATCTCCATGCGCGACGACTTCGCGCCGTTTTACCTGAACCTGGGGTACGCGTATTTCGGCCAGAAGGATTTTGAGAATTCCATCCAGTCTTTCCGCAAGGCTCTGGCGCTCGATCCCACTTCGTTCGATCCCACCCGTTCACGCATGGGCACGGTTATTCAGGACCGTTCGCTCACCGCGGAGCGTGGGCGGTTTTATTATCTGCTGGCCAAGTCCTTCGCCGCGGGCGGCGACGTGGAACGCGCCATCTTGTACCTGCGCAAGGCGCGCGACGAGGGCTACAGCGAATTCAACTCCATCAAGAAGGACCCTGCCTTTGCGGCGGTCCTCAAAGACCCGGCGGCGGAAGATCTGTTCGCGCCCAAACCTGTCGATTCCGCGCAACCCTGATTAGTTCGGGAAATGGATGTTCTTGAGGATGGCCTGAAACCTGGGCTCATCGCGCAACAGCGCGAATGCGTCGTTCTCCGCCTGCTTCAGGCAAGGTAACTGCACGTCGCGCTGTTCGTAGGCGTTTTCCAGCCAGGTCAGGCTCTGCTGCCTATCGCCGAGGCTCGCGTAAATCGCGGCGATTGAGTAGGGAGAAATATAGCGCTCCTTGCGCTGGGCCAGCATATAGGCGAGGTGCTCGCGCAATGCCTCTTGCTTCGCGGCCGCAAAGCCGGATTGTTCGTAGACCCCTTTGATTCTTAAAGCCTGATCGCGCTGTCCGCGTAGAAAGAACGCGCTGATCGCTTCGTTGATGGCCTCGCCGTAGCGTTTGTCTCCCTCGTAAACCTTGGCCAGCAGGATATGCGCTTCGTCGGTGGCCGGGTCCAGCCCGATGGCAGCCTTCAATTGTGCCTCCGCTTCCACGGGCCGCCCCGCCCGCAGCAGGACGAGTCCCAGACTCTTCAGGTACTCCGCGTTCAGGGGATCGAGTTCCGACGCCGTTCGCAGTTCTTGCACGCCCTGATCAAAGCGACCCTGAAGTTCCAGGAAGATCCCGTTCCACTCATGCGCGCTCGGATCGTTTCCGTTCAACGCCAAAGCCTTCTGGATCTCCGTCTGCGCTCCTGCCCAGTCGTAATTCATAGTCAACAAGGCGTCGGCCAGATAAATGTGCGCCTCTGGATTCGAAGGATCCAGTTCGATGGCTTTCTGCGCAGCAGCGGTCGCCTTGGCATAGGCATCGACGGGCTTTAGAAGCCCGAGGTTTGCCCCGCGTTCATAAACGCGCGCCAGTGCGGCGTAAGGCGGCGCGCAGTTGGGGTCTTTCTTCATTCCATCCTCGAACGCCTGCAGCACGCGTTCCAGTCCTTCCGTGGTGCGAAAGTTGGATTCCGCCAGATTCCGCAGGTGGACGTCCGTGGAATCGCCTTTATTTGCGCGTGCCGTAGCCTCGGGTACCAGCGCGGTGTGCACCAGGTTGGCGATATCCGTCGCCGCATCGGTCTCTATATATAGAGGTTCGCCGAACTCGTATTCAAACTGGTGACTCCAGCGCGGAGACTGGTCCGCCACGCGGATCAACTGTGCGACCACGCGCACGCGCGACCCCTCGCGGCGAATGCTTCCTTCGAGCAGATAATCCGAGCCTAATTCCCGTGCAATCTCCCGCACGCTTTTTCCCGAGTGTTTGTACTTCATCGCCGAAGTGCGCGCGATGACGCCAAGTCGTGGAGAGTTCAGGCGGCCGAGTTGCGCGATGGTCTCTTCCGTCATGCCGTCGCTGAAGAATTCCTGCGAAGGGTCATTGGTCAGGTTTTCGAATGGCAGGACAGCCAGCATGGTGCGGTCGCTCGCGCTGATGCCGTTGGCATGCGCGTGGTGGTTGGTCCAATAGTACACGCCGCCAAGCATCCCGATTAAGGAGGCCGCCATGAGAATCACCCGGCTATTGATCAAGGGGCGGTGAGGTTCCGGAAAGTCCAGGCCGGCTTCGGATGGTTTGCTTTTTGTCCGCTCGGGAAGCCACTCGGTCTGCACGGGAGCGATGAAGCGGTAACCCCGGCGGGGCACGGTTTCCAGGTAACGCGGCGAATCTGCCTCATCATTCAGCGCCAGCCGGATCTTTTTCGCCGCGGTGTTCAGCGCGTGATCGAAATCAACAAAGGTGTCTTCCGGCCAGACCCGCCGCCGCAAATCCTCGCGAGTCAAGAGTTCTCCCGGATGTTCGAGCAAGGCCACCAAAACTTGCAAAGGCTGTTCCTGGCACCGGATGCGCATTCCGTTCTTGCGAAGTTCCCGGGTGCGCGTGTCGAGTTCATAAGTGCCAAACCGGTGAATGGCTTTTCGTGGGTTGGGTGTACTCATGATGACCTCGCTCTATTGGACGAGGATGCCCTGCAAACCTATTCCCGGCGCCTTTCAAAAGCACTATTCCCTTCGTTGGATAAAGCCCCACGCGAGTGTGGGTTAGCTGGCCACCTACAATCTATCCGGAATCCACGCGCAAACCATTGTGATACCCCGCCGGGCTTCTACGGTCATGCCTACCGCCGGAGGAGCGGGCGGCAAGATTGTGGCGCACATTCCTGCAACTTGTTTCTCTGGCGGTGGCTGGTTCTTGGACGGCGGGGGCGTTGCTGGCAGCGACGCCCTCCAGGAACGGGCCAAAGCACCTTGACGGTACGATTCCGGCGGAGAGCGTTCCGGTGCATGTTCTAGGGGGCTTTTTGGTCGTTGCCCAGGGCCAAATTGGCGGGGAACGGCAGAACTTCATACTGGATACGGGAACTTCCCCAAGCATTCTGAACACGCGGGTGGCCTGGCAATTGGGCCTTGCTCTTGCGCCCGCGATAGTTACAGCCATCGGTCGGGAAGCCGAGGTCGCCGCCACGAGCGTTCCGCGACTCCGACTGGGAACTTTGCAGGTTGAGGCGGCTACCTTCTTCGTGACTGACCTCACGGATGTCGAACGCGCATGGAACATTCCGATTGCCGGAATTCTGGGCCTGGATATTTTGGGCAAAAGAAGTTTCCGTCTCGACTATGAGCGCGCGCTGCTGGAATTCGGCGAGGTGAGCAGGGAAGGAATTCCCATCGGATTGTCCGAGGGGCTCAACCTGCCCATCGCCGAGGTGCGGATCAACGGCAAAGCTTTACGTTTGCTCGTGGATACCGGTTCTGATCATCTTGTTTTCTTTGCAAAAAACGCCGGCGCGGTCTTGCCAGAGCCTTCGAGTGCGCCTCTCCAGGGAAACAGCGTTGCGGGCGGGATTCCCGTCCGTCAGGCTCTGCCGCTGGAATTCGAGTGGAGCGGCCGCCGCTTCCAGCAAAATGCTTTGGTGGTCCCCGGGCGAGGAGAGTCTCTGTTTGATGGCTTGATGAGTGTGCGCTCGATGGGATTCCGCAGCCTTGCCATGGACTCGCGCAACCGCGTCGTTTACCTGCAGAAATAGTTCTGCAAATGCAGGAACTCGGCTCTCCCAGCCACCGCCTCTGCTAGAATATGCGCAGATGAAAAAGCGGCGGCCATCGCCCTGCAAGCGCCTCTCTATTTTGCTTGCCGGTATCTTTTTTCTTTTCACGGGTCCATCCTTCGGCCAGGCCACGGCCCCTGCGCCCGCAAAGCGGGTCGCCGCTTTCACGCAGGGCGGCGTATTCCTGATTTTCCCTTTTGAAAATGCGGGTGCCTCCCCGCGCTTCGACTGGATTGGCGAAGGCATCGAGGAACTTTCCATTCAGGAGCTTTCCGCCGCCGGCCAGCAGGTCTATACCCACGAAGGCCGCCTGGACGAAATGGATCGCGCCGGCCTTCCTTCCAATGCCAAGCTTAGCCGCGCAACCATGCTGCATATCGCGCAAGAGATGGACGCCGATTACGTGGTCTTCGGCAATTTCGCTTCTGACGGCACTTCGCTGAAGGTCAACGCGCGGGTGTTGCGCGTGAATCCCGCGGCGTTACTGCCGGTGATCGCTGATAACGGACCGCTCAATTCTTTGATGGATCTCGAACACCGCCTGGTGTGGCGGTTGCTGACCGCGACCGACCGGGCTTACCCGCTAACTCTCGCCGAATTTTCCAGGCTGCAACGGCCCCTTCAGTTGGGGGCGTTCGAACAGTACATTCGTGGCCTGTTGTCGGCAGAAGACGATGTTCGCATCCGCGATCTGAAAGAAGCGGCGCGGCTCGAACCCGACTGGCCAAACCCCGCGTTTGCTCTTGGTTATTTGTACTTCTCGCGCAACGAATGTGGACAGGCGGTGAACTGGTTTGCGCATGTGCCTGCGACACACGAACGTAGTGCCGAGGCGATTTTCGCCACCGGTGTCTGTTATCTGCGCATCAATCAACCGGAAAAAGCGGAGAAGACGTTTAATTCGCTGCAGGAAGACTTGAAGCGCAACATGATCACCGGCGCGGAACTCCCAGAAATCCTGAACAACCTGGCGCTGGCCCGCGCGCGGCAAGGCAATCTGCTGGCGGCTCTTACGGCGCTGGGGCGCGCCCGCGATTTGGATCCGGACCAGGACGACTATCCGTTCAATCTCGGCCTTCTTGGCCTGCAAAACAACGATTTCACCACCGCCGCCGGGCATTTCCGAGAAGCTATTGAACGCGAGCCCGACAATCCCGACGATTGGGCTTTCTTGATTTACACGTTGGAGAAGAGCGGCAAGAAATCGGAAGCGGACCAGGAACGTGAACTCGCTCTGGAAGCGCTGGGCCCCAATGGCATCCCTGCACTCAAGCTCGACGCCAAACCGGATACGCTGACAAAATATCAGCGCCTCAGCCGGGAGCTTGACACCACCACGCTGCGCCTGGAGCTTGCCGCGCCCCAAGTGCAAAATGCAAGCATGGTGACTCCGCCGGCGAACGCTGCCGATGGAGCGGTCGCGCATATCCGCAAAGGCCGCCAGGAACTTGGCGCCGGACGTCTGGACTCCGCGGAAAGCGAATTTCGCGCCGCGCTTGCTGCGGACCCCAAAAACGCCTTCGCGCATCGCGAGCTTGCGGACATTCATCGGCGGCGGGGCAAACTCGACGATGCGGTGCGCGAACTGCAAGCTTCGCTGGCCTCGCGCGATTCGGCCGCCGCTCGCGTGACCCTGGCGCGCATTTATCTGGAGCAGAAAAAGCCGGACCAGGCGCGCGCTGAAGTGGAGAAGGCCGTGAAACTCGCGCCGAACTATGCGGAAGCCCGCGAATTGTTGGATCATTTGCAGAAGAACAAGCCCACGGGAGGTGCACAATGAAGGCTCGTGATCCGTGGTACCGGCATATCCTCATTTTCTCTTTGCTTGGTTTGTGCCTAGCGGCTTTGTTGGGAAGGACCGCCGCTCTTCGAGCCGCGCCTCAGGAAGAGCGCACCGCCCCGCTGGTGCTGGAGTTGAAGCTCGATCGCGAGGTCGAGCCGGTCGTCGCCGCCTACCTCGATGAAGGATTGGCAGAGGCGGCGCGCCGCCCAGCCGCGCTCGTGCTCATCACCATGGACACGCCCGGTGGGCTGAGCGATTCGATGACCGACATCATCCATCACATTCTCGACTCGCCGGTTCCGGTCGCGGTGTTCGTCGCTCCTGCCGGCGCGCGCGGCGCTTCCGCTGGCTTTTTCATCCTCCTATCCGCAGACATAGCGGCGATGGCTCCGGGCACCCACGCGGGCGCATCTACGCCGATCCTTCTTCCGGGAGGCTTTTCCGTTCCTGTCGACGAAGTTTTGCGCAAGAAAATCAACAACGACGCGACGGCATTCCTTCGCAGCTTCACCGAAAAGCGCAACCGCAATCCGAAGCTTGCGGAAACCGCCGTCACCGAAGCCCAGGCTTTTACCGAAAAGGAAGCCCTCGACGGCCACTTGATCGACTTAATCGCCAACGACAAGCAGGATTTGCTGCGTCAACTCAATGGACGCGAGATCAAGCGCTTCGACGGAAAAAGCAGCAAACTGCAGCTGGAAAATTACACCCTCAGCGAATTTCAGCTTTCCAACCGCCAGAAATTCCTGGCCCGCATCGTGGATCCCGATGTTTTCTTTCTCCTGCTGCTTGGCGCGGTTCTGGGCTTGTACACTGAATTTACGCATCCCGGCGTGGTGGCTCCCGGCGTGATTGGCGGAATCTGCGCTGTGTTGGCTCTCTACGCCATGCACCTATTGCCGGTGAATTTCGCGGGGGTCATGCTCATCCTCCTTGCCTTCGCGCTATTCATTCTGGAAGCGAAATTCGCCAGCCACGGCGTGCTGCTGATTGGCGGCATCGTTTCCATGTTCTTGGGTGCGATCTTTTTGATTCGCTCGCCGCTCACCCCCGCCGGTGTCAGTATGGGCGTGGCCCTGGGCGTTACGCTACCCGTTGGCATTCTTACCGTGTTCCTGATGCGCCTGGTGCTGAAATCGCGGCGGTGGAAGACGGCCACGGGAAGGGAAGAGATGCTTGGCGCGGAGGGCGTAGTCACGACGGCCCTGCCCGCGCGCGGCGAAGGCATGATTCGCGTGCATGGCGAACTGTGGCGCGCCGCCGCCGATGCGCCGCTTCCCGAAGGGGCGCTGGTTCGCGTCACGCGTGTGGAAGGTTTGAAGCTGTTTGTGGAGCCCAAGGAAGCGCAGGCTGCCGCAAGCAGCTAGAAACGGTGTACCTCCGGGAGGGAAATCATGTTCGAGTTCTTTGGACTGGGCACGCTCATCGTCGTCGGTTTTTTCCTGCTGTGGATCTGGAACTCGCTCTACATCATTAAGGAGTGGGAGCGCGGCGTGGTTTTGCGCCTGGGCCGCTTGCTGCCGGAAGCCAAGGGCGCAGGCGTCCGTTTGGTCTTTTGGCCCATCGAAACGCTGTATCGCATCAGCCTACGCCTGGAAACGCTGGATGTTCCGCCGCAGGACATCATCACGCGCGACAACGTCAGCGTGAAAGTGAACGCCGTTTGTTACTTCCGCGTGGTGGACGCAAACCTCGCGCTGTCGCAGGTGCAGAACTACCAATACGCGACCTCGCAACTGGCGCAGACGACGCTGCGCAGCGTTGTCGGACAGTTCGAACTTGACGAGATTCTTTCACAACGAGAGAAGGTCAACGCAAAGCTGCAAATCATCTTGGACCAGGATACCGAGCCTTGGGGCATCAAAGTCTCCAAGGTGGAAGTCAAGCAAGTGGACATCCCCGAGCAAATGCAGCGCGCCATCGCCAAACAGGCCGAAGCGGAGCGCGAGCGCCGCGCCAAGATCATTCATGCCGACGGCGAGTTCGAAGCCTCGCAAAAGCTCGCCGACGCCGCCAAAGTGCTGGAAACACAGTCCTCCGCCATCCAGTTGCGGTACCTGCAGACCCTGACGGAGATAGGTGTCGAAAAGAACACAACGATTGTGTTTCCCTTGCCTATCGATATTATTAATAATTGGATGAAGTTAACGGGGGGCGGTTCGAAATAGATGGCTTCTGGAGGAAGGCGCGGAGCCGGGGAACGCGTGCTGGAAAGCAAGCACGTGATTGGGCTGTTTTTACTCATGCTGGTTTTTTCCGGCGTGTTTTTCTCGCTGGGCTACGTCATGGGCCGCAATCAGTATGACGGCCGCGTGAGCGCGGAGAATAACAATGCGGTGGGTCGCCTCGATCCGGGGCCGGCTGCCAGACCCGATGTAGCGCCGAAGAAAACTGCCGCTCCCCCCGCCGAGTCCGCCGATTCCGATCCGGCCACTTCTGCGCCTTCCGGTTCGCCCTGGAAATTTGAAGAAAACAGCAAAGCCGCCGCCAAGTCCGAGCCGCGTCTCGAACCGGTTCCCAAGACGCAGCCGGCACCGCCGTCAGCCAAGCCCGTGAACGCCAAATCCGTCGCGCCAGCTTCGGCTCCGCCCGCGCATACAAATGGCGCAAAACCCACGGCGAATTCGCCGCTAAGTCCCAACGGCGCCTACGTCCTGCAAGTTGCCGCGCTGGCCAAGCAGGACGATGCACTGGCCCTCGCCGGCAGCCTTCAGAAAAAACACTTTGCCGCGTATGTGCAGTCGCCGCAAAAGGACCAATTCTATCGCGTCCAGGTCGGACCGTTTAAAGATCAGAAAAGCGCGGACGCCGCCAAAAAAGGCCTGGAGAGCGCCGGCTTCAAGGCATTCTACGTAAAGCACTGATGGTTTCGCGACCCTGGTATTCCTCGCTGGGAGCGCCCCTTCCCCCGGAAACTCCTGCGGCCGTTCGGCTGATTCTTGCGGCCTTAAGCGGCGCGATCCTTTCACTCTCGTTTCGGGACGCACATTCCAGCTTCTATTCCTGGTTTTGTCTCGCGCTTTTGCTCTTCAGCCTGTTGCATGTGCGCGCGCGCGTCGCCTTTTTCTGCGGCTTCCTTCACGGACTGATTTTCGTGGTCACCTGCGTGCCATGGATTGCCGATGTGCTTGCCGTGCACGGCGGCATGTCTGTAGCGGCGGGCTGGGGAGTTTTGCTGCTGATCGCTACTGTGTGGGGCTGCTCGATCGGGCTGTTCACTTGGATGGTCCAGCGTTTGTCGCTCCAAGGGATGAGTTGGACAGTTGCCGGTGCGCCGTTTCTCTGGATCTCCACCGAAGTCCTGCGCGCCTATTTGCCGGAAATCAGCTTTCCCTGGGGACTGCTGGGTTACCCGGCAGCGGGAAATCCGGCGCTGGCGCAACTCACCACCATTACTGGAATTTACGGTGTTTCGTTTCTGGTGGCGCTTTTCAATTCGCTGTTGATGTGGATTCTGGTGGCCACGGCGGAGGAAAAAAAGTCACGCGTGACAATTGTTGCCGGGGCGCTCGTTCTCCTGCTCACCGTGCAATACTTCGGCCCAGGCTTTGTGCCGCACGCGGAGGCTCACCATCTCGCACGTGTGGTGCAGCCCAATTTTCCCGAGACCGAGGGCTACAACGCCGATTGGTATGCCGACCACCAAGCGGACATGGCGGAGCTCATGCAGCTGAGCCTGCGAGTCTTGCCGGACGGCCAGAACCCCGACCTGCTCATCTGGCCGGAAGCGCCTGCGCCATTTTCGTTTCAGGATCCGCATTTCGGGCCGTACATTTCGCGGCTGGCTACGGAATTTCAGCATCCGGTGATCGCCGGCGTCATCGATTGGAAACCCTTCCTCGAAAACGGGAAAGGCGTTGCACGCACCGGAATGGTGCCTTACAACAGCGCGGCCATGCTCAATGGCACCGGCCAGAAGGTTTTCCTCTACGACAAAATCCACCTCGTCCCCTTCGGCGAATACGAACCCTTCCCGCTGATTCACCAGGTGGTCACCAGCGTTTCCGAAGAGGTGGGAGGTTTTCGCAAGGGCAAGGAACGCAGCGTCGGGCAATTTGCCAACGGCAACACATTTTCCGTTTTCATCTGTTACGAAGCCATTTATGCCGGCGAGATTCGTGAATTCGCCAACCGCGGGGCGCAATTGCTGATCAACGTTTCGAATGACGGCTGGTTCGGCAAGTCAGAAGCTGCGGAGCAGCACATCCGTATGGCGCGCGTACGAGCTGTCGAAAATCGCCGCTGGCTCCTGCGCGACACCAACAGCGGCATTACCGCTGTCATTGACCCGTACGGAAACGTCCGGCGCGTGATGCAGCGCGACGCCCGCGACTCCGCCGACCTGCCCTACGATTTCCGTACCGACAGGACCATCTACACACGCTTCGGCGACTGGTTCGCTTGGATGTGCGTTGCCATTTCCGCTATTCTTGTATTAGTGACATTCCGAAAGGCGAATTGACCCGCCACGCCGCGGGTCCCCTATCACCGAAATGATTCTCGAAGATCTGCAGCACCAATATGAAGGCTTGAAGCAGCGCATCACTCTTGTGCGGAGCTATCTTTGACGCCCCGGAGAACCGCGCGCGCCTGATAACCCTCGAACAGCGCACCGCTGACCCGAATTTCTGGAGCAATCAGGAAGAAGCGCAAAGCGTCCTGCGTGACCGCAAGCGCGTCGAGGACCAGCTTGCCGCCGACGAAAAGCTCGACAAAGTCACCGGTGACATCGAAACTTACATCGAACTCGCCACTGCCGAGAGCAATCCCGATCAAAAAGAGGACTTGCTCAAGGATCTCAGCAAAGAACTTACTACGACAGACACGTTCGTCAGCGAACTGGAAACGCAAACACTCCTCTCCGGCGAAAACGACCACTTGAATGCCATCATGACCATCAAGCCCGGTGCTGGCGGGACCGAGTCGCAGGATTGGGCCTCCATCCTTTTGCGCATGTATTTGCGCTGGGCGGAACGCAACGGCATCACCGCGAACCTGCTCGACGAAACGCCGGGTGAAGAGGCGGGCATCAAAAACGCCACCATTCAGTTCAGCGGCGAAAACGCTTACGGCTTACTTTCCGGTGAAACCGGCGTGCATCGCCTGGTGCGCATTTCGCCCTTCGACCAGGCCGCGCGTAGGCACACTTCGTTTGCATCCATATTTGTCATTCCCGAAGTGGACGACCGCATCGAAATCAACATCAAGCCCGACGACCTCAAGCTGGACACCTTCCGCTCCGGCGGCAAGGGTGGACAAAACGTCAACAAGGTGGAAACCGCGGTGCGCATCACGCACATTCCCACCGGCATCATCGTGGCCTGCCAGATGGAACGCAGCCAGCACAAGAACCGCGAAATGGCCATGAAGATGTTGCGCTCGAAACTCTACGATCTGGAACTCCAGAAGCGCCGCGACGAATCCGACCGCCTCGACGAATCCAAACTCGACATCTCCTTCGGCAGCCAGATTCGTTCGTACATCATGCAGCCCTACCGCCTGATCAAGGATCACCGCACGAAGTTCAGCGTCGGCGACGTGGACCGCGTTCTCGACGGCGATCTCGCGCCGTTCATCCGTTCTTATTTGATGGCCAAGAAGACCCAGGGCAGGCTGACCATTCAGACCGACGACGATTCCGAATAATTTAGCGGGCCGTTGCGCACTCCGGTTGTCACGCGACCGAGCAAAAGGAAGAGGGCCGAACCTCGCGGCTCGGCCCTCAGCTTTGCTGTATTCAGCTCGCTCGCACGAGTGAATCCCGATTAAGGTTTTTGCGGCTGGTCTTTGTCATGAGGCTTCTCCTGCCTGGGAGCGGACTCATGTTGCTGCGGCGCAGGTCTTGGCGCGCGTTGTGCCTGTGGCTGCGGCTGATGAGAAGGCTGGCGTGACGGTGGAGAGGGTCGCGGTTCCGGTGCACGGGGAGCCGGCCGGGGCGTTGCGTTGCTCGGCTTCTCTGGCGCGGGGGGCCGGGAAGCATTCGGTGGCGGCGCGGATCGCTCGGGCGCAGGGCGAGAGGGTTCTCGGCGCGTTGGCGGATTTTCGGCTCGCGGTGGCGCCGCGGGATTGGACGGTGTGGTAACTGGCCGTCGCTCAAGCGTTGGTTTTGACGGAGCCGTGCGCGGTTGTTCCGTTGTTGGGAGACGGTCCGGCCGGTTTGCCGTTGGCGGAGCTGGCCTGTTTGGAGCAGCATGTGGCTTCTCCGCAGCTGGAGGCCTCGCCGTCGGTGGAACCGCCCTTGGTTGAGCGGCGTATGGTTTCTCCGGCTTTGTGGGCCGCTCTGGACGGTTTGCCTTCGGTTCCGCGGGTCTAGGCGCATTGGCCGCTGGAGGTGTGCTTGGGTTCGCCGCACTCGCGTTGCCACGATTGCCGAATTCGGCCGCGCGTGGCGTTGCCGCCACGTCCGGGCGTCCGTGGTTTACCGAAGCGAGCAGTGTGCGGTTTGTAGCCGCCGTTTGCATATGCCGATTTTGCTCAGCCGTCATGGCCACGTGGCGCTGCTGCTGCGCAGCGACTTCAGCGGAAGTTGGCCGCGCCCTGGTGCCGCCGTTGCCGCCATTGAAGCTGACGTGGGTGTTCGTGGTGTTCTGGTTGACCACCGTGGTGTTGTACACGTTGTGGATTACCGTCGTATTCACACTGGTGACCGAGCGGTTATAAAAATATTCGCCGCCCCGCCAGTAGCCTCCAAAGAAGCCCACGCCGGGATACCCGAAGCCATAGTCAATCCCGCCGTAGAAACCAACGGTCGGTCCCCAGTATCCCGCGTGCCAAATGTAGAAGCCCTCGTCGAACCCCCAGTATCCGGGCGTCCAAAGAAATCCTACTTCCGGTGGGAAAACCCACGTTCCTGGAACCCAGAAGTATCCATCATCGCCGTACGCCCAATAGCCGGGCTCCCAGATGTAGCCGGGGCCCGGACAGATGGGCTGCACGTACACCGGCAGAATCGGCGGCGCCACGCGCACCGATACGACGATGCCCACATCTCCGCTTGCCTTTGCTTGGACTGGTGGAGGAGCAAACAGAAGGGAACTTCCCAGGATCAGCGAACAGAACAGACAGGTGACACGCATAAGACTCACCTTTCTGGCGTTGGCTGGGCATTTTGTGTTTCTCTGGCACGAGCCGTCGCCCGCGGAACGCGCCTCTTGATTAGACGGTTATGAAACACGGTAGAGTTGCGGTTGGTTGCTAGGAAAAAATCTCCAGTAAAAGCAGGCGTAGAACCTTTCTTTTCAGCGCGAAGCAAGTTTTCCTGGCCAGTCTGCAATTTTTTCATCGTACCGGGACTCGTCGAAAATCATCGACACGCGTGTTGTCGATAGCATCTAACTTTTAGTCAGTGCGCGGAATTCTCCCCGCACTCTCCCAGCTCAATTCAATCAGGAGGATCTATGCAATTCCTGAAAACTATCTCTCTTACGCTGGGAGGTCTTCTGCTTTGCGCCACATTGAGCCCACCCGTGAAGGCAAGCCAATGGGACAAGAAGGTTATCGTGACCTTCGACCAGGACACGGAAATTCCCGGCCTCGTTCTCCCTGCGGGAACCTATGTGTTCAAACTGGCTCCGGTCAACTCCAGCCGCAACATCGTGCAGGTTTGGGATGAAACGGAAAGCCAGCTCTACTCGACGCTCATAACCGTTCGCGAATACGCCTCGGACACCCCGGACACAGCCTATTTCCTGCTGGACAACAGCCAAGAAGGATATCCACCCGCCGTCGTCAGCTGGTTCTATCCCGGCGAGAACATGGGATGGTCGTTCGTTTATCCAACTGCTCCGCAACCCATAGAGGAATAAATAAAAGGCGCAATGGAACGGAGGGCCGGTCAAAGGCGTTCTGTCGCCTGCAAAAAAACGAGGCTCTGTTCCGAGTGAACAGAGCCTCTCTTATTTTGTTCGCGGGTGTCAAGGGTGAGAAGATACCCGCATGGGGGAAAAGGAACATCGCTATCTGCAATTGACCGCGGAAAAGGGCGTGCCCATCAAGGCGTGGGTTGCGGGCGTGCCGCTGGAAGACGCCGCGCGCGAGCAGCTCCTGAATGTTTCGCAGTTGCCGTTCATCTTCAAGTGGGTAGCGGCCATGCCGGATGTGCACTGGGGCATCGGCGTCACCGTCGGCAGCGTGATTCCCACCAAGGGCGCGATCATCCCGGCGGCCGTCGGCGTGGACATCGGCTGCGGCATGATGGCCGTGCAAACAGACCTAAACGCACGCGATCTGCCCGACAATCTACACGCCATCCGCTCCGCCATCGAAGCCGCCGTGCCGTACGGCCGCACCAATCACGGCGGACGTGGCGATAAAGGCGCCTGGCACATTATCCCGGAGCGCAACCTGAACGCCTGGGGCGAAAAGCTCAAAGGCCGCTACGAAGCCATTCTCGAAAAGCATCCCAAGCTCGATCGCGGCAACCACGCCAATCATCTTGGAACGCTCGGCACGGGAAACCATTTTATTGAGGTTTGTATCGACGAGAAAGAAATGGTCTGGTTCATGCTGCACAGTGGCTCGCGCGGTGTCGGCAACCGCATGGGAAGCTATTTCATTGAGCTTGCCAAGCGCGATATGGGCCATCTCCTCGGCGGCCTTCCCGACAAAGATCTCGCCTATCTAAAAGAGGGAACCGAACATTTCGACGATTACGTGGAGGCCGTCGAATGGGCGCAGGACTTTGCGCGCACCAATCGCGACCTGATGATGGAACAAATTAGTGAAGCTGTGCGCAATTCCGGCGAAGTGCGCCCGTTCGCCGCGCACGTGCAGGCCATCAACTGCCACCACAACTACGTTGCTCGCGAGCGCCACTATGATCGCGACATTCTGGTGACCCGCAAAGGCGCCGTGCGCGCCCGCGAAGGCGACCTAGGCATTATCCCCGGCAGCATGGGCGCGCGTTCCTATATCGTTCGCGGCAAAGGCAATCCGGAAAGCTTCATGAGTTGCAGCCACGGCGCCGGTCGCGCCATGTCCCGCGGCGAAGCCAAGCGCCGCTTCACCATCGAGGACCACAAGCACATGACCGAGGGCGTCGAATGCCGCAAGGATGCCGGCGTGATTGACGAAACGCCGGCGGCCTACAAATCGATTGATGCGGTCATGGCCGCGCAAAGCGATCTCGTGGAGGTCGTGCACACGCTGAAACAGGTGGTTTGCGTCAAGGGTTGAAGCCAGGTAGCGACGGGGAGCAGTCGGGATCGTTCTGCTGGATGTCCACGATGTTCCCCGGATTCGCGAGTTGATGCGCAAGTATCGGGAGCGCGCAATCGACCTTGCTGATGCCGCGTTGCTCCACGCCGGTCAAAAGGATTTTTCCGTCTACCGCCTTCATGGGCGCCTCCGCCCGATAATCCTTCCGTCTGGTGCGGCACCGCTAAATGAGTCAACCCTCATTTCGAGGGTCGAAATTCGCCGTTCGCTGCACATCTAAACCTCGCAAAATCAATGCGTTGATTCTGCGCACGCCCCGGTGCTACTCTTTTTAAGGAAGAGTCTGCTTTGCCTCCGGCATGTAGGCCTCAGGGGCGCTCGCCCCTCCCAAAAAGATGAAGAATGTAAGAGGAGATACGTTTTGAGCGACGCACACATGCGCAACTTTTTGTTCACTTCCGAGTCCGTGACAGAAGGCCATCCGGATAAGATTGCTGATGCCATTTCTGATTCCGTACTCGATGAAGTCATGCGCCAGGACCCCAAGGGCCGGGTTGCCTGCGAGACCCTGGTCACCACCGGCTTGATCGTTGTCGCGGGTGAAATCACCACCTCCGCCCACGTCAACTACGACGAACTCGCCCGCGAAACCGTCCGCCAGATCGGCTACGACAACGCCCAATACGGCTTTGACTCCAACACCTGCGCGGTAGTCTGCACCGTGAAGCGCCAGTCGCCCGATATCGCCATGGGCGTGGACACCGGCGGGGCCGGCGACCAAGGGTTGATGTTCGGCTACGCCTGCGACGAGACCGAGGAACTCATGCCCATGCCCATTCAACTCGCCCACCGCCTCACGCAGCGCCTTGCCGAGGTTCGCAAATCCAGCAAAGTCAATTTCCTTCGTCCGGATGGCAAATCCCAGGTCACCGTCGAATACCGCGACGGCAAGCCGTATCGCGTCGATTGTGTGGTCATCTCCACGCAGCACAGCGACACGGTTTCGAATGAGGAACTCCACAAGGCCATCATCGAGCACGTCGTCAAGCCCATTATTCCCGCGCGCATGCTGGACGCGAAGACCAAGTTCCACATCAATCCGACGGGACGTTTCGTGATTGGCGGGCCGATGGGCGATGCGGGCTTGACCGGCCGCAAGATCATCGTGGACAGCTACGGCGGCTACAGCCGTCACGGCGGTGGCGCGTTTTCGGGCAAGGATCCTTCAAAGGTAGACCGTTCTGCCTGCTACATGGCGCGCTACATCGCCAAGAACATCGTGGCCGCGGGCCTGGCCAATCGCGCGGAAGTGCAGCTCGCTTACGCCATCGGCGTGGCCGAACCGGTTTCCGTCATGGTGGACACCTTTGGCACCGGCGTGATATCTGAAGAAAAAATCACCGAGCTTGTGCGCCAGAATTTTTCGCTGACGCCGAAGGCGATCATCGAAACGCTCGACCTTCGCCGTCCGGTGTATAAGCCCACCGCCGCCTATGGCCACTTTGGCCGCAGCGGTGTCGGCTTCACTTGGGAGAAAACCGACCGCGCCGATGCTTTGCGCAAAGCCGCGGGACTCGGCGCCGCCGTCGAAGCGGTCGCGCGCAGCTAATAGCTGTCGCCCGACGCATTCGTACCCGACGCAACTTTTTTCTTAACGCCAAGTGAGTCCCCCTTGGTCGGGAACATGAACCGCCTGCGGGCGCAAATCCAATCGCAAGGAGTCAGGAATGGCTACGGCAGAACTCAAGAAGGGCGACGTCAAGGATATCGGGCTTGCCGATGCTGGCAAGCGCAAGATCGAGTGGGCCGCACAACAGATGCCGGTGCTGCAATCGATCCGCAAGCGTTTCATCAAGGAGCAGCCGCTCAAGGGCTTGCGCGTTTCCGCGTGTCTCCACGTCACCAGCGAAACCGCGAACCTGATGATCACGCTGCGCGACGGCGGCGCCGATGCTGTTCTGTGCGCTTCGAATCCGCTGTCCACCCAGGATGAAGTCGCCGCTTCGCTGAACCGCGACTACAATATCCCCACTTACGCCATCAAGGGTGAGGACAACGAAACCTACTACCAGCACCTGAAGGCCGCGCTCGATCACAAACCGCAATTCACCATGGATGACGGCTGCGATCTCGTTACCATGCTGCTCACCAAGCGCCCGGACCTGGTCGGCCATGTCATCGCCGGTACCGAGGAGACCACCACGGGCGTGATTCGCCTGCGCGCCATGGCCAAGGATGGCACGCTGAAATACCCGATCATCGCCGTGAACGACGCGATGACCAAGCACTTCTTCGACAATCGCTACGGCACCGGCCAGTCCACACTCGACGGCGTGATTCGCGCCACCAACGTGCTCATCGCCGGCCTCAAAGTTGTCATCGCTGGCTACGGCTGGTGCGGACGCGGCGCCGCCATGCGCGCCAAGGGTCTCGGCGCCGACGTCATCGTCACCGAAATCGATCCCGTCAAGGGCATCGAAGCGGTGATGGACGGTTTCCGCGTGATGCCCATGTCGGAAGCTGCCAAGGAAGGCGACGTTTTCATCACCGTAACCGGCAACAAGAATGTCATTCGCCGCGAGCACTTCGAAGTCATGAAGGGCGGTGCCATCGTTTGCAATTCCGGTCACTTCAACGTGGAAATTGAAATTCCTTCGCTCGAAGCGCTTTCCACCGGCAAGAAGGAAGTTCGTCCGCTCGTGGATGAATTTCAACTGAAGGACGGCCGCAAGATTTATCTCATTGCCGAAGGCCGCCTGGTTAACCTCGCGACCGCCGAGGGCCACCCCGCCTCCGTGATGGACATGAGCTTCGCCAATCAATCGCTTGCGGCGGAATACCTCGCGAAACACCACAAGGATCTCAAGCCGCAGGTGTACGTCGTGCCCGAGCACCTCGACCGCGAAATCGCGCGCCTCAAGCTCGAGTCCATGGGCCATCGCCTCGACAAGCTCACTGCCGAGCAGGAGCAGTACCTCGCCTCCTGGCAAGAAGGCACGTAAACTTCTTCGTTGTAATTCGGATCTGACTCCGGCGAGGGGAGATGTATGTCTCACATCGTACTTCTCGGCGATTCTATATTCGACAACCTCGCCTACACTAAGGGAGGCCCGGACGTCATCTCACAAGTGCGGGACCTTCTTCCCAGAGGTTGGCGCGCTACCCTGCTAGCGATCGACGGTTCAACCACGCAAGACGTGCCATCTCAGCTTTCCCGGATCCCCGCCGACGCCACGCATTTGGTCCTTAGCGTCGGTGGGAACGACGCCCTAATGAACTCCGACGTGCTTCTCAAGCCCTTTGACTCTCATTCGAGCACGCTCTCGAAGTTAGCTGAGATTTCGGCGCAGTTCGAGGAAAAGTACCGCCGTACAATTGATGCCAGCCTCAAAATTCAATTGCCGCTAGCGATCTGCACCATATATAACGGAAACTTTCCGGATCCGACTTACCAGCGTCTGGCATCCACCGCATTAATGGTACTTAACGATGTAATCCTGCGGGTTGGGTTCGAACTTGGCCTGACCGTCATCGACCTGCGCCTGATCTGCGCTTCAAGCGAAGACTACGCTAATCCGATCGAACCTTCCTCAAAAGGCGGGGCCAAGATCGCGCGCTCCATCCTTACTTCGGTCAAGCAAGACAGACAACGGCTCGCAAAGGTAGTGGCAGCTTAGAATATGTGGGACTACTGCGGACATTCTCTGGAAGTGGCCCGGTTGCGCGGCGCAACCTACGCGGACGTGCGCGTCATGCACCTGCGGCAGCGCGACCTCACCACCAAAGGCGGGGAAGTGGGCACCCTCGGGCAAAGTGAATCCCTCGGCTTGGGCATTCGGGTGGTGGTCAACGGCGCCTGGGGATTTGCGTCCACGGATCAACTCGCGCGCGAAGGTGTGGCCGCCTGTGCCGCGCAGGCCGTGGCCATCGCCAAAGCTTCGTCGCTAGCGAAAAAAGAAGACGTGCAGCTCGCTTCCGAAGCTGCCTACGTCGACAGTTGGCTAGGCCCGTGTCAAAAAGACCCTCTCGAAATTCCGCTCGAAGCGCAACTCGATCTCTTGCTGAAAGCCGACGCGGCGATGCGTAGCGTCAAAGGCGTCACCCTCAGCGAAACCGACATGCAGTTCCGCAAGATCGATTCCTGGTTCGCCTCGAGCGCCGGCTCCAAAATTCATCAGCGCCGCGTGCATTCTGGTTGCGGCATTGTGGCCACTTCCTTCAAAGGCGATGCCATCCAGAAGCGTTCCTATCCCAACAGTTTCGGCGGCCAGCACATTCTCGGCGGCTACGAACTGATCGAAGCCATGGACCTGCTCAAGCACGCGCCGCAAGTCGCTGAAGAAGCCGTCGCGCTGCATTCCGCGCCGCAGTGCCCTCAAACGCGCGGCACGCTGATCCTCGGCGGCAGCCAGCTCGGCCTGCAGATTCACGAGTCCGTCGGGCATCCCATCGAGCTCGACCGCGTCCTCGGGCAGGAAGCGAATTTCGCCGGTACCAGTTTTCTCACCCTCGACCAACTTAATCACCTGCGTTACGCCTCGCCGATCGTGAATGTCGTCGCCGATGCTCGCATGGCACATGGCCCCGGCCTCGGCACTTTCGCCTACGACGACGAAGGCGTTCCCGCGCAGTGCATTGACATCATCAAGGACGGCGAATTCCGCGGCTATCTTTCCAGCCGTGAAACCGCACATCTCGTCGGCTTGCACCGTTCCGGCGGCACCATGCGCACCGAAAGCTGGAATCGCCTGCCGATGATTCGCATGACCAACGTCAGCCTGCTTCCCGGCGCGTGGACGCCCGAAAATCTAATCGCTGACACTGACGATGGCATTTACATGGACACAAATCGTTCCTGGTCCATCGACGACCGCCGCTACCAGTTTCAGTTCTCCACCGAAATCGCGTGGGAAATCAAAGGCGGCAAGAAGACGCGCAGGCTGAAAAATCCCAGCTATAGTGGCATGACCACCGAATTCTGGAACTCCTGCGACGCCATCTGCAACGCCGATCATTGGGTGCTTTGGGGCACGCCAAATTGCGGAAAGGGCCAGCCCATGCAGACCATGGGCACGGGCCACGGCGCGTCGCCGGCGCGTTTTCGCAATGTCCGGATCGGTACGGCCTTCTCCAAAGAATGAGCAAAACGAAGAAATCTCGCTCTGTTTCAGCTAACCGAAGCCGCCGCGCCGCGCAGGAGGAGTTGCGCCGCGAGCGCGAATTGCATTCTCTCACCCAACGCATACTGCGACTCGCGAAATCCGGCGGAATCCCCGAGTGCGAAGTGCACGTGGAGGAAATCATTGACGCGGTCACGCGTTTTGCCAACAACACCATTCACCAGCACGTTGCGGAACACGGCCTGACCGTTTCTCTTCGCGTCGTCGTCGACGGCCGCACCGCCCGCGTCACCACCAACCACATCGATGAGGACGCCTTGCGCGCCTCGCTCGAATCGGCCGCGTCGCTTGCCGTAAGCCAGCCGAAAGATGCCGGCCTTTTGCCGCTGCCAGGCAAGCAGAAATATCGCGCTGTGCACCGCTTCATTCCAGCCACCTCGGCCCTTTCCGCCGAAGCGCGCGCCCGAGCCGTGAAGAAGGTCTGCTCGCTGGCGCAAAGCAAAGGCCAGGTTGCTGCGGGTATTTTCTCTAGCGGCCAAAGCCAGACGGTGCTCGCCAATTCACGCGGTTTGTTCGCCGCTTACCGCCAGACGCAGGCGGAATTTTCCGTAACCATGCAACAAGGCTCCGCCACCAGCTGGGCCAAAGCCAACGACGCCAACTTCCGCATCTTCGATCCGCTGGCACTTTCAAGAACGGCCTCCGAAAAGGCCGCGCGCGCAGAAAATCCCGCCGAACTCGCTCCCGGCAGCTACACCGTCATTCTTGAACCCGCCGCCGTTCTCGATCTCGTCGGTTTCCTCTTCTACGATTTTGCCGCTACTGCCGTCGAGGACCAGCGCTCATGTTTCGCCGGCCGCCTCGGCAAGCCGCTTCTCGGAAAAAACATCACCATCACCGACGACGTCTATCATCCTGGCCAGCTTGGCGCGCCCTTCGACGGCGAAGGCATGCCCCGCCAGCGCGTGGTGCTGGTGGATCAAGGCGTGCCACGCAACCTCGTCTACTCCCGCCGCTCGGCGAAAGCTAAGATCCACCCGACCGGCCATGGCCTGGCTCTGCCGAACGAATATGGCGAAGCACCCGTCAACCTTGTTGTCGCCGGCGGCAAAACTTCCGTCCCCGAAATGATAGCTGGCACGGATCGCGGCCTCCTGGTTACCCGCCTGTGGTACATCCGCGAAGTCGACCCCTATGAAAAGATCATGACCGGCATGACCCGCGACGGCTTGTTCCTCGTCGAGAAGGGCAAAGTGACGCGGGCGATACGGAATTTCCGATTTAATCAATCGATTCTGGAAATGTTAAAGAATGTTGAATGCCTGGGCCCGGCCCACCGCTCCACCGCCGAAGAGTCTTTCGAAATGGTGGTTCCCCCAATGAAAATCGGCAATTTTCATTTCAGCGAAGTCACCAAGTTTTGAGGTGCTTGGGCGTCACACCGCCCCGCAATTCCTGATACATTCCAGAAAAATTCTGCATTGTACATTGTTCGCCGCTGGCCCCAATACTCGGTCATGTGTAGTTTGCGGCGCCAGCCGAACTGGGGACACCCGGACCACGACGCGTGTGGCACGGGCTTTGTCGCGCGCCTCGGCGGACCTCCTACCCACGAAATCCTGCACATTGCCCTGCAAGCCCTGGAACGCCTCTCTCATCGCGGCGGCGTAGACGCCGATGGAGCCAGCGGCGACGGCGCGGGCATTCTCAGCAATCTTCCCGTTGCGTTTCTTCGCACACGGGCCGCGGAACAGCACATCCCGCTTGGCGAACTTTTCGGCGTGGGCATGCTCTTTGTTCCCCCCACGCGCATTCCCGATGCGCAGCACGCCATTGGCGAGGCCATCGGCCGTAGCAAACTCCGCCTCGCGGGATGGCGCAAGGTTCCGGTCAATCCAAACGCCCTCGGGCAGCGCGCGTTTGAGACCATGCCCGAAATCTGGCAATTTTTCATCGAGCCGGTCCCCGCAAAAATCGTCCCGCCGGACGCGGCGGCGAAATTCGAGCGCAGCCTCGCCCTGCTTCGCAAGCGCGCCGAAGGACTCCTGCCGGAGCGCTGCTACATCGCTTCACTTTCTTCGCGCACCATCGTTTACAAGGGCCTGCTGACGCCTTGGCAGTTCCCGCGCTTCTACGAAGATCTACGCAGCCCGGAATTCATCGCGCAGTTTGCGATCTTCCACCAGCGCTATTCCACGAATACCGAACCTTCTTGGCAGCTCGCGCAACCTTTCCGCTATGTGGCGCACAACGGCGAAATCAACACCATCGTCAGCAATCGCCGCTGGCTCCACGCCCGCGAACGCGAAGTGCGCAAACGCATCGGAGTCGGCCAGTGGTTCCACTTGCTCGAGGAATACGTCAGCGATTCCGCCAGCTTCGACAACGCGCTCGAACTCAAGCTGCTGGAAGGGAAGTCGGTCGAAACCTCGATGCTCGCGCTGGTTCCAACGGCCTTTGCCGAAGATCCTTTCCTTTCCGCCGATGTCCGCCGCGCGCTCGAAGTTCTCTCCCGGGAAGGCGAGCCCTGGGACGGCCCCGCCGCAATGGTCTTCAGCGATGGTCTCTCCGTCGGCGTGAAACTTGACCGCAACGGCTTGCGCCCGATGCGCTATCTTGTCACCCACGATGGTCTTGTCATTGCCGGCAGCGAAACCGGCTTGGTGGACCTGGAAGACTCGCGCATCGCGGAACGTTCCCGCCTGGGCCCCGGCGAAATGATTCTCGCCACTCCGCGAGAGGGCATATTTCTGCGTTGGCGCGAGATCTTGAAGAGTGTCACAACGCAAATCCATCGCAAGGGCCACGCGGTCCCTTCGATGCTACAGCTTTCGGCAGACACCCCGCGCGCTCCGATCACCGAGCCACGCCGCCTCGCCGGCGCCTCCGGCTGGACCGACGACCAATATAAGATTCTTTTCCGTCCGCTCCTCACCGGGAAAGAAGCTGATTGGAGCATGGGCGACGACGCGCCGCCGGCTTTTCTATCTACCTTCCCCCGGCCACTCTGGGACTACTGCAAACAGCGCTTTGCGCAAGTCACCAACCCGCCCATCGATCCGCTGCGCGAAGCCCACGTCATGTCACTGGAAGTTTCGCTGGGCAAGTCGCACTGCCTGCCCGGCCCCGTTCTTAGCGCCGCCGAGCTTGCGTCGCTTTGTGCAGCTTTCGCTGCGCCGCAGGTGGTGGATACCAGTTTTCCTGCCAACCAGGGAGTCTCGGGAGCACGCCGCTGTTTGACTCAGTGCCTAGCTACCCCTCTGAGTAGTGGCGCGCGCCCGGGGCTCCTCCTCCTCTCCGACCGCAACGTGTGCCGCAAGCAAGCGAGTCTCCCAGTGTTGGTGGCCACCGCGAAACTTTGGAAGAGTGCCGTGAAGGTGGGCTTCGCCGATGTACCGCTCATTGTGGAGAGCGCCCAGGTTTTTGAAACGCACCACGTCGCTATGCTGCTGGCTGCGGGTGCCAGCGCCGTCGCCCCGTATCTTGCCGAGGAATTTGCTGAGGCCGAGGAGCCGGACGGCTTCAAAAAAGTCAGGGCAGGGTTGTACGGCGGCTTACGCAAGGTCCTGGCTCGCATGGGCATCTCCACATTGGCTAGCTATCGCAACAGCCAGTTGTTTGAAGTCCTCGGCCTCGATGAAGACATCTGCCACGAATATTTCGAAGATGCGGGCCGCTATCCCGGTACCAAATCGCTGATCCACTTACTCCAGGACTATTTGAAAATGCATGCCGCGGCTTATGGAGCTGCTGCCGAAGAACTCTCCGATTTTGGCTTGTATCGCTTCCGTAAAGGTGGAGAACTGCATGCGAGTTCGCCGGACCTCGTTCGCCGCTTACACGCCCATGTGCGCAAGCCTCAAGCGGAAACGTATTCAGCAGTCGAGCAGCTCGGCAATTCTTCCGGTCCGATTTTCCTGCGTGATCTCCTTGAGATGGTTCCCGAGCAGCCCGTAGCGCTCGACGAAGTGGAATCCGTCAATTCGATCCTTCGCCGGTTCAGCACACAAGCCATGTCTCTTGGCTCGCTAAGCCCTGAGGCACACAAAACCCTTGCCTTGGCGATGAATGAACTCGGTGGTCGCAGCAACACTGGCGAAGGCGGCGAAGATCCCGATCTCTACGCCACGCCCGGAGCCTCCTGTAAGGTAAAGCAAGTCGCTTCCGGCCGTTTCGGTGTCACCGGCGAATACCTTGTGCGCGCCGAAGAGCTCGAAATCAAAATGGCGCAAGGCTCCAAGCCCGGCGAAGGCGGCCAGCTTCCCGCTCGCAAAGTCACGCAATACATCGCGCGCATTCGGCATGCCACGCCCGGCACGCCCTTGATTTCTCCGCCACCGCACCACGATATTTACAGCATCGAAGATCTCGCGCAGCTCATTCACGATCTGCACGCCGTGAATCCGCAGGCTCGCATCGGAGTGAAGCTCGTCTCCGGAACTGGCATCGGCGTGATCGCCGCCGGTGTCGCGAAAGCTGGCGCTAACGTAATCACGATCAGCGGTCACAATGGCGGCACCGGTTCTTCGCCTCTCACTTCGATCAAAAATACCGGCTTGCCGTGGGAAATCGGCCTCCGCGACACGCACGAAACCTTGCTCCGCGCCGGTTTACGCTCGCGCGTTTCCCTGCGCGTCGACGGCGGCATGCGCTTTGCCCGTGACATTCTTATCGGTGCCATCCTCGGCGCCGACGAATTTGGCTTCGGCACCACCGCTCTTCTCGCCATCGGATGCGTTATGGCTCGCCAGTGCCACCTCAACACCTGCCCGGTGGGCATCGCCACGCAGGACGAAACCCTGCGCCTGCGTTTCAATGGCAAACCCGAAATGGTGGTCGCTTATTTCCGCTCGCTTGCCGAAGAGATTCGTCACAGCATGGCCGACCTTGGCGTGCATTCCCTCACCGAGCTGCGCGGCTGGTACGACCGCCTCGAAACCAAGACTGGCATGGACGCTTTGGTGGTTATCCCGGAATCCAAGCCGGCGCGCGTCATGCCGCAACAGACCCCCGTGCCGGAATCGAGCGGCGCGGAAGTTGAGGAGCTCTTTCAGCAGGCAGAATCGCGGGTTGCCCATCCCACGGCCATCCATAATTTTCATCGCAGCATCGGTAGCCATTTGAGTGGCGAACACCTGCGCCTCCGCTTGCGCCAGGCGGGTGTTCCTGGGGCGGTCCACGAATTTCAAGGCGCTGCTGGGCAGAGCTTCGGCGCATTTCTCTCGGACGGCTTGGTACTGAATCTTTACGGCGAGGCCAACGATTACGTCGGCAAAGGTTTGTCCGGCGGGACGATTGTCATCCACGCCGGTCACCATGCCTCGAAGCGCGGCGACGTTCTAGCCGGCAACACGGTTCTCTACGGAGCAACTTCAGGCCGTTTGTTTATCTCGGGCCAGGCCGGCGAGCGCTTCGCCGTGCGCAACAGCGGCGCCGTCGCCGTTGTCGAAGGAGTTGGTCAACACGGCTGCGAATACATGACCGGCGGCATCGCCGCGATTCTCGGTCCCGTGGGCTTGAATTTCGGCTCCGGCATGACCGGTGGCCTCGCGTATATTCTCCGCAGCGAAGCCGAAAACGTGCTCAACGGCGAATTTGTCCAGGCCTTCGAACTTGAAGAACACGAACAAGCCTGCTTGCGCACGCTCATCGAATTACATCTCCAGCACACCGGCAGCCCACGTGCCGCGCGTTTTCTTGCGCAACCCGGCCTGAGCAATTGCGTCCGCATTCAGCCGTTGCACCTGCAGGAATCGCTCGAAGGAGTGTGGCGAGCTTTTTCCAGTGCCGCGTGGGACTCCGTCTCACTCCCGGTGCCTAGCCAGCTCCCGGTCCCAGCCGCTTCCGCTGCGCAGTATGCCTCATAGCTGCGGCTTAATCCTTTTCTAATGTAAAATCCGCTATGTTTATTACGGAGAGTGAGGTATATGGATTTCGATCAGCTAACTACTTTTGTCCAGGTGGCCAAACTCAAGAGCTTTTCCAAGGCCGGCCAGAAAGTATTTCGCTCGCAATCGGCCGTCAGCGCGCAAATCCGCCAGTTGGAGCAAGCCTATAAAGCCAAGCTGCTCGATCGCTCCGCAAAATCCGTGGAGCTAACTCCCGCGGGTGTGGTGCTGTTTGATTACGCCGAGCGTCTTCTCCGCCTGCGTGACGAATCCATGCAGATCGTTGCTGACCGCGGCAGCGTCGTCCAGGGACCCATCACCTTCGGCGCCAACGAAGCCACTTGCCTCTACCTGCTGCCAGACATCCTCGCCGAATTCCGTCACCGCTATCCACTAGTGCACATCAGCATCTACCGGAATTTCAGCCACAAAATCTTGCAGCGCCTCGAGGAAGGCTCACTCGACCTCGGCATCGTCACCCTGCCGCTGAAATCTCCCAATCTCAAAGTGCACGTCATTAACCGCGACCGCCTCCGCTTCATGGTCAGCAGCAAGAACCCCCTGGCCCACCGCAGCAGTGTCACACTCGAAGAGATTGCCGCTGCGCCGCTGATTTTTCCGAAGACGGGCTATACCCGCCAGGTCCTCGACAAGCTTTTCCGCCCGCACCGTTCGCGCCTGCAAATCGCCATGGAACTTCCCAGCGTCAGTATGATCAAAACGTTCGTCGCTGCTGACGTCGGCATCTCCATCATCAGCGAAAGCTTTGCCCGCGATCAGGTGAAAGGTGGGGAAGTGAAGCTCCTGAACGTCGAAGGTGTGGATTTGTGGCGGGAACTCGCGCTGGTCTATCGCCGCGACCGCAGCCTGCCGCGCGCCGTGCAGGCCCTCATCAACATGATCCGCGAAAGCCGCAAACCCGTGGAAGGCGCTCACGCCTGAGTGGTCGAACTAGCACAGGCTTCAGCCTGTGATCTCACTTCACATTAAAATCCAGGCTGGCGATCGCGCGCGTAATCACGTTTTCCTGAATCTGGATCAGATCCGAATCCGCATACGTCATCCCCAATACCGTGAACACGTCACCGTTGCGCGCTACCACCGCCAGGCTTCCGGACCAATCGTGGCCATCCGCCATGCCGCGATAGTGATATTCCACCGCCGGCTGCCCGCCGAGCACCGTCTTGCGCTGCGAGATCAACCGGTAATTTTCGTACACCTCACTCAGCTTATTCTCGACGCCCTGCGCCGCGGCTTCCAGCGCCGACTTTGTCTTCTCGTGGCCGACCACCAGCAACGTGGACTCGTTGTTCGTGCCCATGGCCACAATGGCATTTGGCAAGGTTGCCCCCGCGCCCTCAATCACCTGCCAGCTCGGCGCTTTATACATGCGGAAGCCAAATTCGTGGTTGATATACAAATTTCCCTGAATCTCTTCGCGAACGGGCGGCGGTGGCGGAGGTGCGGCGGGAGCCGCAATCGCTTCTTTCGGTGCTGCGCTCACCGTCTTGATCGAGGGAGGTGTCGCGTCGCCTTTAGCCGCCGTTAGCGGAATCTCCGGGCGCGCTGCGGTGCTGCTCAGTACGCTCGCCGTGGCCGGTTTTTTCGCCTCCGCATTTGTGGTTGCCGGCTCGCTCTTCGCCGTCGGCTTTGTTGCGGCAGTCTTCGCTTCCTCGGAATCAGTTGGCGTGTCCGGGATGATGGCCGCAATCTTGTCTTTTTCTACCAGCACGTAACCAAAATCCGTCTTCACCTTGAACATGTTGTCTTCGTAGGCCACGATCACGCCATGCAGCTTCTTTCCGTCTTTCAGACGGATTTCGTCGGCGCGCGCGGCAAAGGCGCATGCGAATCCGCTGGCACAGAGCAACGCCGCAAGGCCCAGGGCCGCTCGAGGATGCCTGGAGATGTTCATAGAAAAAGTATGTGCCGCCCGCGGTGCCCCCGCAAGGCTCACTCCGCCGGTGGTGTCTGGCGTGCTACCTCCGCCAAGATAGAAGCAATTCGCCGGATCACCCGATCGAGCTCCGCCAGCGCCGCGTCCAGCCGGCCGCGCGCCGCTTCCGGCAAGCGCGCGTGATTCTGCTGCAGCGCCAACGCTTCCGCTAGCAAGCGCAGTTCTCTGCGGTGCCGCGGGTTCAGGCGTTCCCACAGGCGCCGCTTTTCGCTGCGATTGCGTCCCAGCCAGGCTTCGCCGCTCTCCGCGGGACGCCCCCTTTCCGGCTCGGGAGCCTGGTTCGCTTTCTCGGTTCGTCGAATCATGAAGTAAATGTCAGTTGCCCCTTACTTATCATCCAAACGCGCCATCTTCTCCCCGTTGATATGCTCCGCGTCCATTACCATGCCGGTCACGCGCAGGGCCCGCGTCTCGTACAGCAGCCCGCCGAATTTGTCGTACGCATCAGGGAAAAGAATCACCTCGAACAACCCGCGCTGGTCTTCTAGCGTCACAAACATCATGTTGCGGTAATTCTTCGTGCCCACGTGCCGGTAGGTCACCACCCAGCCGCACAGCGTCACGCGCTTTCCGCGCAAGCCCGGCAATTCGTCGCTCCACGTCTCATCTTTTCGTGGCAGGAAATCCAGCGGATGCCCGCTCACGCACACCTCCAGAATTTCCCGCTCGTAGCGCAACCTCTGTTCACGCGTGTAATCCGGAGCCTCAATCCCCCGCAGCGCCAGCCCGATCTCATCCTCTTGTTCCATCTCCGCAAACAGCACTCCCGTCGTTACGGAAGAAGTGGCAAGTGACGAGACCGAGGAAATAAAGGAAGTAAACGAGGTAGGGGAAGCAAAGGATGAAGAAGAGAACTGTCCATCGTTGTTGCGGCGGATAAGTTTGCCATCCTCTTTTACTTCCTTTATTTCCCTAGCCTCCTTTACCTCTTTTCTTCCGGCTTGCAGTAAATTCCACTCCCACAACATCGCCGCCCGCGTCATGTCGCACACCTCATCCATCGCGCCGCACTTGATCAGGGCTTCGATCTCATCCCGCTCCGCCGGTACGCGCGCCAGAAAATCCCCCAGCGAAACAAACCTTCCGTGCGTTGCTCGTTCTCGCACAATCGCCACAATCGTCTCCACCCGCAGCCCTTTCACCTGCATCAAGCCCACGCGCAATGCCGCCTGGCCGCTCGCGTAGCGCTCCGCTGTGTACTCCATCCGCGAATGATTCACCGACGGCAGCAGCACCTCAATCCCCCAGCGTTTGGCCTCCTCCACGTACGCCGAAACGTGATAAAACCCCGCGCCCGCGCTGCACATCGCCGCCAAAAACTCCGCCGTGTGGTGTGTCTTCAGGTAGGCCATGCGGTACGAAATATCCGCATAGGTAGCCGCGTGGGCTTTGCAAAATCCAAAGCCCGCGAATTTTTCCACCATCATCCACGCCTCTTTGCGTTGGTGCGCGTCCAGGCCCATGATCGCCGCGGCCTTTTCAAATTTCCCGCGCAGGCGCTCGTAATCCGCAGGCCCCGAATATTTCACCGAGGTCCGCCGCACTAGGTCCGCCTCCAACAACGACATGTTTCCCAGCGTTTGCGCAATCTGCATCACCTGCTCCTGATATACGCAAACGCCCAACGTGTCCCCCAGAATCGGCTTCAGCGCTTCGTGCGCATAATACGGCTCTTTTTCTCCGCTGAGGAGTTTCACGAACAATTCCTTCGAACCGTATTCCGCCGCGCCCGGCCGGATGATCGCCAGCGCAATGGCCATCTCCTCCAGCGTGCGCGCTTTCATCATGCGCAGCATGCCGCGCATGGCCGGCGACTCGATTTGAAAAACGCCCAGCGTTTTTCCCGTGGAAACCACTTCACAAGTCGCCGCATCGTTTTCCGGAATCGCCGTAAAATCAATCGTCCGCGCATTCGGGCAAGGTGTAAATCCATCTACAGCCACTTCACTCTTTTCCTTTACTTCCTGTTTTTCAATATTGTCCAGTGCCAGCGCCATCGTTGTGAACCCGCGCTGCCCTAGCAAATCCATCTTGATCAGCCCCAGCGCTTCAATCGCGTGCATGTCGTAGTGCGTCACCACGATGCCCTTGGTTGCGCGTTCCAGCGGGACCAGGTTTGTCAGTGGCCGCGCCGAAATCACCGTGCCGCACGGATGAATGCCCAGATGCCGCGGCGCGTCGTCTAGCCGCAACGCTACCTGCAGGATCGTTTTCCACGGCTCATCGTTGATCGGCAGGTTGCGGCATCCCGGAAGCTGATGAATGGCCTGCAGAATTTCGCGCACCGGCCGGTGCGGCAGCCGTTTCGTGAACAGATTCACTTCGCCCGGTGGCACGCCGAACACCTTGGCCACTTCGCGTACCGCTAGCCGCGCGTGCATGGTGACAAAGCTGCCGATCATTGCCACGTGTTCCGCACCCCATCGCGCATACACGTAATCAAGAAGTTCGTCGCGCCTCGCCCCGCAAATATCGATGTCAATATCCGGGCAATCGCCGCGCTGTTCGTTCAAAAAACGCTCGAAATAAAGTCCCCAGCGCAACGGGCACACGCGCGAAATTCCCAGGCAATACGCCACCATCGAGCTTGCCGCAGACCCGCGCGCCACCGCCGGAATCCCACGCTGCCGCGCCTCTTCCACGATGTCCCACACCAACAGAAAATACGGCGCCAAATGCCATTTCTCGATGACCCGCAATTCGTGCCTCAGGCGATCGTGCACTTCCTGCGGCGGCCACTGGTAACGCTCTGTCGCTCCCCGATCGCACAGCTCCGCAAGAAACGACGACGGCGTTTTGCCTTCCGGCACGGGAAATTCCGGAACAATCAGCTGGCCTAGTTCGAGTTGCAGGTTGCAGCGCTCCGCGATCTCCAGCGTCGCGCGCAAAAGCTCCGGATGATCCGGAAACAATCGTTGCATTTCCGCCGCGGGTTTGAACCACGCCTCCGGTGTTGTAATGTCGTGCGCCGCCACCGTCGTGAGCAATCCGCCGGTGCGGATCGCGTTCACCACGCGATGATGCAGATGCTCCTCCGGCTTCAGGAAATGCACATTGTTGGTGGCGACCAGCGGAATGCCCAGCTCCCGCCCTAGCCTCTGCGCTTCCCGCAGTACCCGTCCGTCGCCCGGCGAAAGATGTTGCGCTTCGATGTACAGCCGATCCCCAAAAATCTCCTTCAACTGACTGATGACCGCCTTCGTAAGGCCGCGGCATGCTGCGCCCCTACAAGCAGGATCCATCCCCAGGAGCGCACTTGCTGGCCCCAACGCGATCACGCCTGCGCCGTGCGCCGCCAACTCTTCAAGCGCGACTGGCCTCGCCGCATCTTCCGCGAACGTTTCCTGCCCTGGCCGCAGCACGCCCAAATGCCGCAATGTCGTCAACCGGCACAGGTTGCTGTATCCCTCCGCATCCGCCGCTAGCAGCACTAAGGAGATCGAGGGCTGCGCCGCAGCCACGCCCTGTTTTTCCTTTACCTCCTTTACTTCATTTATCTCCTTTCTCTCTACTTCTAACACCACGCCCACAATCGGCTTCACTCCCGCCGCGTGGGCCGCTTGATAAAACCCCACCGCCGCGTACATCCCGTTGCTGTCTGTCAGCGCCACGGCGGGCATCTTCTGCTGGCCGGCCGCGGCGATTATTTCCTGCGGAGGATTCACCCCCCGTAAAAACGAGTAATGGCTGTGACAATGTAAATGCACGAACATGGCAACCTGCAGCAACGATCGGCGGGAAGTCGATCTTTCGTTGATTCAGTGATCGAAGAAAGGAGAGGGCCGGTTTCACCAGCCACGAGTCACCAATCACCAGTCACCGTTTCAGAGAGAAGGGAAGCCAAAATCACAACGGTCTTTGTAGTGGCCGGTCTTTAGACCCGGTCACCGTGACAAACACGGCGTCGATAGTAGCAGCCCGTTTTCCTTGGTGGAGTAATGCTCACGCAGCTCCAGGCCTTTGCCATAGAACACCGCGTTCCACCCATACCGCACGCGCACGCGATCCACTTCCCGGTTCAAGTACCACCTCCGGTTCGCGTCCGTGTCGAACAGCTCATTCTGTCGCCGGTCGGCTTCCAAATTCGTCACGCTCACGCCCATGAGGTGAATGGCCACGCGCCGCGTGAACAATTTCGCAAACAGCTCCTTGCCGGCGGCCAGCAATTCGCGTTCGTCATTTGTCGCGCGCAGCAGCCGCACCGTCTGGTTCGCGGAATAGTGGTCCACATAGCGCAGCCGCACGCCCAGCGTGCGTGCCTGCTTGCCGTATTCGCGCAGCGTCGCGCCAATCCGCTCGCTCAAATATTCCAGCAAGCCGCCCAGAAACTCCGTGTCAATCGTGCCGCCCTCAATCGTCGTCTCGCGCGAAACCGACTTGGGCGTCGCCCGCATGATCACCTCGCGCCCATCCAGCCCACGCGCGCGTTCCCAAATCTGTTCGCCAATGGCTTCGCCGAACGCCGCCACCAGCACCGGCTTCGGAATCATGCGCAGTTGTCCGATGGTCATCACGCCGCGCTCCGTCAGCGCGCCCGCGTGTGTGTGTCCGATACCATGAAGCTTCTCCACCGGCAGCGGTGCCAGAAACGCCTCTTCGGTTCCCGGCGGCACGATGCGAAACCCGCGAGGCCGCTCGAGGCGCGACGCAATCGACGCCACCACTTTCGTCCGTCCCGCACCCACCGACACGCTCAATCCCGTGCGGCCCAGAATCTCCGCTTGCAGCCCCCGCAGCGTGGCCGCGAAATCTGGGTACAGCCGCTCCGTCCCTGCGAAGTCCAGGTAAAAATCGTCCAGCGCTGCCGTTTCCACCGCCGGCGTGTAGGTCTCCAGGATCCGCCGCACGCGCTCGGCAAACTCCGCGTAGTGTTCGTATTTCCCGGCCACCACAATCGCCTGCGGGCAGATGCGCAGCGCGTCACGAAAACTCATTGCCGTCTTCACCCCGCGGAATTTCGCCTCGTAGCTCGCCGAAGCCACCACCCCGCGCCCCACCAGCACGGGCTTCCCGCGCAGCCTGGGATTTAACGCCTGCTCCACCGAAGCGAAAAACGCGTCCACATCCACGTGTACGATGTGCGGGAGCTTTGCTGATGTGTGTGACTTGCCCCAGAAATAGGAAGTAAGGGAAGTTAAGGAAGGAAAGGAGGTAAAAGAAAAACGCACGGGGTCTCCATCGTTTTCGTTACAGCGGATGAACGCGCTTTCCTTTACTTCCTTTATCTTCTTTACTTCCTCTACCTCCTTGACTTCCTTTACATCCTCTCGTTCGACACACGCTTCCATGGCAGCTCCTGGCAGGGAAGGGGGGGCTTGCGCTACTTTAACGGGTGGCATGCGGCTCGGGAGAGCCCGAAGGCAATGGAGCCGCCGCCACCCGTTTCCCGTTTCCTCTACCGGCCCCAACTATAGGCGAATAAAAAGCGAAAGTCAACTGCTTTCCCGCTGAATCGTCGGACCGGCCATCCAACTCTCTCGAACGATTTGCCGGTGCATCCCGTGACGCTGGACGTTGCAAGGCTGGCAGGGCGCATTGAAGGCCAGCAGGAAGCAAAAGGCGTCCAGTTTGCATTCGAAGATTTGTTGATTGGTGCGACAGCCCTGCATCCAAGATATGAAGTTGCCACACTAAATTCCCGCGATTTCCATCGGCTTCCCGATCTTGCTGTTGTCTCTCTGTAGCTGGACTCCTAGCGATACACCACACAGCCACGCGCTTCCAGAGCATCGAACCATTCATACCGCGGCAGGGAGTCGACCCAGCGCAAATCCAGTTTTTCCAACCTGGGCAGGGAAGTGATACAAGCCGGCAGTGACTCCAGCGGATTTCCGCGCAGGTCCAGTTGCCGCAATTCTGCAAGTTTCCCGATCGCGCCCGGCAACGACGTCAGTCGGTTGTTTCGCAAATGTAGTTCGCGCAATCGTGAAAGCCGCGCAATGCTCTCCGGCAATTGTGAAAATGCATTGTCCGTAGCGCGTAATTCAGTCAAGCTCGCCAGCCTGCAAACCACCTCCGGAAAGATGGAAAACGCGTTCTCGCTGATGTTTAGATAGCGCAACTTCTGCAGCTTCCTCAGCGACCCGGGCAACTCCGTCAACCGGTTGTCGTGCAGATATAGAAAATCGCTCAACTCCGTCAGTTCGCCCAGACCCTCCGGCAACCCTGCCAGCTGGTTATGTCCCAGGTCGAGCGTTCGCAGATGCTTCATCCTGCCCAGGAGTTCTGATACCTCTCGCAATCCATTATCCGCCAGGATCAGTGTTCCCACGGCGGTCTGTTCCCACACTGACTCCGGAACGCTCCCGAGGTTTTTCTTCCAGAAATTGAGAACCACGCCGTCCGCCATACCCGCGATACTAGCTTCGTCGCGCTATTCTCGCCACTCACTTTCCTGCTCACGCATCTTTTCCACACCCGTCTATCGCTTTGGGGTTTGATTTCAAAATTCTCGTTTCCGCGAAACACAAATTCGCAGCAAGGGTGGGTGTGTTTATGCGTACTATTCAGCGTTTTCTCATCGAAACTTCTCTCGGCCTTCTCATTTGCATCACCAGCGCGCACGCGCAATTTAAAAACGGCAGCCAGGCCACCGAACTCAATCTCCCCCGCATCAGCCAGCACGGCGAAGCCTCGCAAACCATCGGCATCAGCACCGTCACTATCAACTACAGCCGTCCTCTGGCCAATGGCCGGGAAGTCTGGGGCAAAATCGTTCCTTACGGAAAAGTGTGGCGCGCCGGTGCCAACGAAAACACCACCATCACTTTCTCCGATGACGCCACCGTCGAAGGCAAGCCCCTCCCCGCGGGCACCTACGGCCTACACGTGATCCCCGACAAGGATCAGTGGACCATCGTCTTCTCCAAAAATTCCACCTCCTGGGGCAGCTTCAGCTACGACCAGAAAGAGGACGCCTTGCGCGTCACCGTGAAGCCCGCCACCGGCGAATCCTTCGACGCGCTCACCTACACTTTTGACGATGTGAAGCCCGACTCCGCCCTGGCCACTCTGCGTTGGGAAAAAGTCGCCGTGCCGTTCCGCATCGGTTTCGACGTCAAGGAAGTCACTCTCAAGAGCATCCGCAACCAGTTGCGCAGCGTTGGCGGCTTTACGTGGATCGGCTATGACGAAGCTGCGAACTGGTGCCTCGACGGGAACTACAATCTCGAAGAAGCGCTGAAGTGGGAAGACACCTCCATCCAGGGCGAAGACCGCTTCGAAAATTGGGAAACGAAATCGCGCATCCTCGCCGCCATGGGCAAGAAAGACGAATCCGCCAAAGCCCTCGCCACCGCGATGAGCAAAGCCAACGCCGCGCAACTTTACGTCTATGCCCGCGGCTTGCAGCGTTCCGGCGAGGTGCAACGCGCCTTTGAAATCTATCCGCAGGTTGCCAAGAAAGATCCCAACCACTGGCTCAGCCATCTCGCTCAGGCGCGCATTGCTTCCAAGAGCGGTGATTACACTGCCGCTTCCAAGGAAATGAAACAGGCCATCGCTGGCGCTCCCGATGCCAATAAGCCTTTCCTCGAGCCCCTGCTCGCCAAGCTGGACGCCAAAGCCGACATCAACAACTGATGGACGACGAACGCGTTCTCAAAACGAAAAGGCCCACTGGAAAGTTACCAGCGGGCCTTTTGTCTTGCTACCGAAGAGCGAGGATCCTCTTATTTGTCCCGTTCGGCCGAGTTTTCATTCACCGGTGCAGCCGCCGCTTCCCGTTCCTCGCGGAATTTCTCCGACTGATGAAGCCCACTGTTCGCCCGGCTTTCCTCGTTGTCAGATACCAGGCAATCTCCTCATTTCGCTTCCGTTGGCCAATCGCCTGTCTTCAGAGAGCGTGCATTCGCTTACCACAAAGCGAATTTCACGTTCGATGTAGATTCCCCCTTTCACTCAAATCGTGACCGTAGGGCCCCGGTTGGCGCTGGGGCGCGAATACACACCATCAGCAATCTCGCGCAGAAAACGAACCACGCGACCAATGCGGCACACCTCGTCGCCACTTTGCGGAAATTTGCTCCCATGATCCGGTGAACAGCGACTAGCGGAAGGACGTGGACGACGCCCAATCGCTGCCGCAATACCCGGCAACGTCGCAAGACGGCTTTGCTGTTTATTCAGCCGCATAGACGTGTCCTCCTAGGGACTCTCGCAAAATAGCCTGCTGCGCCCGTGAAATTCCCCTGGCGAATGGAAAAAGTCCATTCTGGGCAAGCCAATTTGTACCCCGCAAGGATGCCCCCACCGCGCCCCTATGGTAAAGTTCCTTAGGCTTGTATTAGGTCAGAGCAGCGCGGCCGCGGCGGCGCAACCCCTTCGCCGGCAGTCTGCGTCTAACGGGTACAAGTGGAACGACTGGCTGAGCTCCACTCCTACCCTTGGGCCCGCCGCAAAACTAAACCTGCTCTCCTCCTGCCCCCTGAGGATCGGCACATGTCTGGAGAAACCTACAAATCCATGAAATGGGACCGCCGCCGGCAGCCTCGGAAAATTCCGCCGTCTTTTACCTTCTTGCAACTCGAACGCGACGAAGGAGGCCGCGTCGTCAATCTTTCCGAAGAGGGCCTCTGTTTTGAGACTTTCTCCCCCATCCGCACTGCCAATCCCGTTCCGCTCTGGTTTTCTTTCAATCTCCGGGATCGCATCGAAGCCACCGGAGAAGTTGTCTGGACCGATGCCAAAAAAGAAGTCGGCGGCCTCGCTTTCATCAACCTCACCCCGGCGGCCCGTGAGCTGATTCGCGCACATATTGCCGAGGCTGCCGACGAAGGAGCCCTGCCTCAACCTCCCACAGACAATGGAGAGCCGGCCGGCGCAAGCGGAGCTGGCCCAGCCAACGAAGAAGCCGCTCGCCCCAGTGCTTTCTCTTACAGCAGTGGCGCTGGCCTGGCTGTGGTGCCGCCGGTGCCTCGGCTCGGCAAATTGCGTTTTCCCGAGAGCGTGGCAGTCCAGGCTGCGGAATCTCGGGAAAGCGAGCGGGCCCTCGATGAAGTTTCGGATTCCCCTGAGCAAGCGCCGCTGGTTCCTCTCGAGCGCTTTGTCGCCGCCAGGCGCTCGCAGTTTCTGCGCGGCTTGCTTCTCGGCATCGTGATCACCACGCTGGTTCTCGTTCCTATATTCATATACGCGCTGCGCTCTCAGCCCAGCGCCACCGGACGGGCAGTGTCCGTGCCCGGTTCCCCCGCGCACGCCGGCGCCAAGTCCGATCCATCCGGAGCAAAATCTCCAGCCGCGTCGCCGCCTGCCGTGGATAACCCCGCGATTCCGCCTCCATCGCCTTCGGCGAAACCGATCAGCGATTCTCGCGGCAACGAATCAACGCCTCCCTCGCGGAGCACAATTTCGGATTCTCCGCGCTCGCAGACAAATCCGGGCCTCTCACCCCCTGTACCCGCCGCTGCAAACGAATCGCCTCGCCCCAAAGCAAACGCCTTGAATCCGGATCAACTCTGGGAAGCCGTGCAATCCGGCAACGCCAAAGCTGCCGTCGCTCTTTCCGATCTCTACCTCCGGGGAGACGGCGTTCCCGCGAATTGCGCCCAGGCTCGCATCCTTCTCCAGTTCGCCGCCCAGAAAAACAATCCCGAGGCCATCAAAAAATCCCGCAACCTCGAAAAGTCCGGCTGTCCCACTCCCTGAACCAGTCCCTACCTAAAGGAAAAGACTCGATGACTTCTAGACCATCTCACAAAGGGTTTTCGGGAGGGCACGGCTTTACCTCCTCAACCTCCTTTGCAACCGGTACCAATTCCCCCCACCCCCGCATCCTACAACCGGGGCCAAGTCCCCGCTGGCCCATACCTTTGCGCTGAGGTGACTTCCTAATGAGCTCCATTTCTCCCGAGCAGGCCGCGTTCCTCTTGCAATACCAGCTTCCTTCCGTCAAGAACGAGCACCGCACCACCGCCGGAGTGATTGCCGCCATCCCGGCCACAAACGCCGACTACCGCCCGGATCCCCAGGCACGCAGTGCCGCCGAAATCGCCTGGCACATCGCGGCTGCTGAACACCGCTTCTATCGCGGCATCCTTGATGGCGCCTTCGACTTCAACAACATCCCGCGCCCCGAAGGCGGCATCACCCCCGCCAACATTCTTAGCTGGTACGAGGAAAGCTTTGCCCGCAACTTTGAGGAACTGACGCGGCTCACCGGCGAGCAGGCAGCCAGGATCATCGACTTCCGCGGACTCTTCCAGTTTCC
>DATFSI010000061.1:0-26869 GCA_035262705.1 Candidatus Acidiferrum sp.
AATGCCCGCTACAACATTTCCTCATGCGCCGGGCATATTGGCTTGTACGCGCAACCGCGGCAGAAAAATCCTGGCTCGGCGGGGAAGTTCGCTGCGCGAATCTCGGCTGCGGTTTCCTGCACCGTGGCTTCGGCATCGGCAATCTGCTTGGTGTCGCGTGTGGTTTCCTGCCGCTGGTTGTTTTGCAGGTAGTGAAATACCAGCCGCACCGGGTTCCATTCGAAAATCTCTTTCGCCGCCAGCGCGTAAATGCTTAGTTGCAAATCCTTCCGGGCATCCGCTTCCTTTTTCGCCTTGCCCGTCTTGTAGTCCACGATCTCAACGTCTTTGCGCCCCAGCGAATTCACCTGGTCCATGCGACCGGTCAGGATCACGTTGTTCTCCAGCGGCAGTTCGAATCCCTTTTCCTGTTCCAGAATCTGCGGCGGATTCTGCAGCATCGCTGCATGGAACACTTGCAGTTGTTCCAGTCCGTCTTTCTTGTACTCCGCTTCCTGGTATTCATCCTCGTAGCCCGCGTTGGTCCATTCCGTCTCGTAGATCCGTTGTACGTCGTCGAACGGCAGCTTCACGCCCTTTTTCAGTTGCTCCAGGAAGCGCTTAATGGTCGTATGAATCACGCTCCCGAAGCTCAGCATCGCCCGCGGGCCTTCCTTCAACGACCACAAATAGCCGAACAGGTAGCGCTGCGGGCATTTGCGGTAGTTCTCAACCGCCGACGAGCTCAGCTTCAGAGGCTCCGGCGAAGGCGGATAAAACTCTTCCGCCCACTTCGCGATGCGCGAAAAAATCTTCGGTGGCGCCTCCCCGGCAGGAAACAACTCGCCGCTTGCCTCTTCCTCTTCCCACAATTTTTCTTCCTTCGCAGGCTTGGGCTTCGGGGCGATCTGCAAAACGTCGCGCCGCTTGATGGCCGGCTCCATCACGATGTCCTCGATGAACACCGGCACCCGTCCCTTTTTCTCCCGCAACGTGGTGAGTGTCAGCCGGTCCTCGGCCCGCGTCAGCGCCACATAAAACAGCCGCCGTTCCTCCTGGATGTGAAAATCGCCCTCAGGAAGTTCTTCCTTCATGAGACGTTCGGGAAAATGAAACAATGGCGAACGCGGCTTTGCCGGGAACGCGCTCGAATTCACCCGCAGCACGAACACATGCGAAAACTCCAGCCCCTTTGCGCCGTGCACGGTCATCAGTTGCACGGCGTCGCCCGGCGCGTTGTCTTCCAGGCACAAGACGCCGCCGGCCTGCTCGTAATAATCCAGGTATTCCAGAAATTCGGGCAGGCCGCGCGTTTCGCTCTTCGGCTCCCAATCCCTCAGGAACTGTGCAAGCTGGTTCACATATTTGCGGCTCTGCTTGTTGGCCCGTTGCGGCACTTCCAGCCATTCGATCAGATCGCCCAGAATTTCGCGCGCCGAACGGCGCCGCATCATCTTGCGCTGCCCGCCCAGGAATTCCAGCAACACCCGCATTGCACCATGCGAAGGATCAAACGGCAATTCGCCCTGCGGCAGTTGCAAAACATCGTAAATGGCCGTGCCGCGCTTCTTGGCCGCGCGCTCCGCCAGGCGCACCAGGTCCGCAGCCATCAGTTGCCACGCCGGCGCGGAAAGCACTCGGGCACACGCGATGTCGTCAAACGGCTTGGCAATCAGCCGCAGGTAGGCGAGCACATCCCGCACCAGCGGATGCTCCAGAATCGAAAGCCGGCTGATCACAAACGGAATCCTGCGCTGCGAAAGCTGCTCCACTAGACCGTCGCGGTGCGCGTGCTGCCGGTAAAGCACCGCAAAATCCCGCCAGCGGCGGGCGGCGGCTTGCAGCCGCTCCAGTTCATCTGCCACCCACGCCGCCTCGTCTTCAGGTGTTTCCATTTCCACAATGCGGATTTTTTCGCCCTCGGCCTTGTTCGCCTGTAGTAGCTTCTTCGGGAATTCGGGGCTCACTTCGTTCATGCCGATGGCCTGTGTGGCCACGCGCAAAATGTTCGGCGTCGAACGATAATTCTCGGTCAGCGCCACACGGTATGGCGCGCAGTCTTCCCCCTCTTTCCAATTCGCGAATCGTCGCAGAAATATTTTGAAGCTGCCGAAGGAAGCTCCACGAAAGCGGTAAATGGCCTGATCGTTGTCGCCCACTACCACAAGGTTCCGGGGTTTCGCCGCCAGCAGGTGCAGTAATTCCAATTGCGCGATGTTTGTGTCCTGAAACTCGTCCACTAGGATGTGGCGAAAGCGCTCCTGCAGTTGTCGCCTGCGTCGCGAATCGCTTTTCAGCAGGGTCACGGCTTCTGCAATCAAGCCGTTTAGCGCCACGGCTCTCTTTTCGCGCAGAATCTCTTCGCTGGCCCGGTACGCCCGCGCGATCTCCTGTTGCAGCGCCACATGCTCGATGCGTTCCTTGCAAGTGTCTTCGTCGAGTTGCGGCTTGTCGCATTCCAGTTCCTCGGCCAAGAGATCGGCAAAGCGCTGGTAGTCTTCGCTGGACACCAGTTCGTCCTGGCAGCGCGAAAAAAACGCGATGAAGTCGCTCAAAAACTGCCCGGGCTCCGCCAGTCGCCGGTATTTGTCCAGCTTTAGTCGCGCCAGGTTGCGTCGCAGCAGGATCCAATGGTCCACCTGCTCCAGCACGAGGCGGTTGGGGTCCGTTTCCTTTAGCAATGTTTCGCAAAACGAGTGAAACGTTGCCAGCATAACGTCCTTGCCGCGCTCGCCGGCCGCCTTCACCACGCGCGTCTTCATTTCACCCGCGGCCTTTTTCGTGAACGTCAGCCCCAGGATGTTTTCCCCGAGCAGGGAACTGTCCGATTCGAGCAGGTGCCGGATGCGCTCGGTAATCACACGCGTTTTCCCCGTGCCAGCCCCGGCGATCACCAGCAGCGGGCCTTCCCCGTGCGTAATCGCCCGCCGCTGCGCCGTGTTCAGTTGCAGCCCTACGGCACTTTCCGGCTTCCCCAGTTCAAAAAGAGTAGCCATCACCTTTGAAGGTTAGCGCGTTTATTGAAGAAGAGGAAATGAACGAAAAATTAGAGAATGGACTCAAGAATTTTCTCGCGCGAAACGCCCTTATGAGTTGCCACCATTCTCAATATCGCATTTAGCGTCCCGATTCGCAGTGCCTTGTGAGCCGGGATTGGAATACGGCTGATGGCCCGGAGTTTCCGTCTGAAGAGTAATGTGACTCCCGGAATGATTGACCTCCACAGTCCCAATTGCAGCACAAAAGATTGGCTAGCTCTCGGCCGCTGAGATCTCCTGGCGGTTTCCTACCTTTGCGAGGCTTCGCCCGCTGCCACCCGTGCGTTGAATTCCGCGGACTTCTTCTTCGGCACGGTCACCGCCGTCCACTTTTCGCCTTGCGCCGCAAAATGCTTCGCCAGGTATACGATCTGCCCCACGTGATACGAATAATGCCCCACCTGCCGGTTGATCGCCTGCATCACCGAGTGCGGCTCGGTCCGTATCGTCACCGTCTGCGCGAGCGCTTCATCGCCCAGCGGTTCCAGCGCGTCGAACAGATATTTCCAGCCGCTCTCCCACAGAGCCATGATTTCCGCGCGTGTCCGGGGGGGCGTTTCGAACTCCGTGTCGCGGTTGCGGTCCGGCTTTTCCCCGTCCGTGGTCAGGAAATCGCGCCATCGCGAACGCATGTTCCCAGCCATGTGCTTCACGATCACGGCGATGCAATTTGATTCGTCATCCAATGTTGCCAGCAAGCCCTCGTCTGGACACTGCGCCAGCGCGCGTTCCGCCAGGTTTTTGTACATGCGGAACAAGCTGATCGAATCACGGATATAAGAGGTGGAGAACTGGTGTGCCATGGGCGGTTTGTCCTTTCCAGGAAGCCGCGAAAATTTCCCCGCGCAGAGGTAGCAATCCGCAGCGCTAAAGAGTATGGTGCGCAGCGCGGGACATACGAGCGGTCCTGAGGGGAAATTGTGGAGCGGGGAAGGGCGCGAGTCAAGACTTGACTTTTCGCTTTTTGTTCGCATATGCTGCTGGCGCCTGAATAGGCGCAAATTGGAAGGAGACGCACATGACGATTGGACAATCGATGCTCATGGAATTCGAAGAGGAAATGAAAAACACGCGCAAGGTTCTCGAGCGCATTGACGACGCGCAGTGGGGTTGGAAGCCGCACGCCAAGTCCGGCACGGTCGGCTGGCTTGCCAGTCACATCGCCACCATGCCCGGCTGGATCACCGTGACCCTGCAAACCGACCAACTCGACTACGCGCCCGTTGATGGCCCCGCTTATGAGCCACCCAAAATCGAAAACCGTCAGCAAGTCCTTGCGGAACTCGACAAGGGCGTAGCCGGAGCGCGCGCCGCCCTCGCCAGCGCCAGCGATGCCGACATGATGAAGGATTGGACCCTGCTCTCCGGCGGCCACAAGATCTTCACCATGCCCCGCGTCGCCTGCCTGCGCTCCATGGTGATGAACCATATCATCCACCACCGCGCGCAGCTCACGGTCTACTACCGTCTGCTCGGCATCCCCGTCCCCGGCCTCTACGGCCCCAGCGCCGACGAAGCCGAATCCTCCGCCGCGGCGAACTAGCCGCAGCACACGCTGCAGACGCTTGCGCGGTGGCCGATCTTTAGATCGGCTCCGGTAGCACAGGCTTCAGTCTGCGTTTTTTGTTGCGCCATTAATCGCCTGAACTTAAGGGTGTCCCATCCTTCGCGCGGTTTCTGCGCGAAGGGTGGGCTCTTACGATCGAACGACGGGATTTTTCCGCATCTCTCCCGCTTCGGCATCCACGCGCCCTCGGTTGTATAATGTAATTTCACTTCCATTCCGAGGTGCTCCATGGAAACTCCCGTCGTTCTCTCCGCCGTTCGCACGCCCATCGGCAAATTCCAAGGCGGCCTCTCCAGCTTCACCGCGCCGGCACTCGGCGGGAAAGCAGTGGCCGAAGCCGTGCGCCGTGCCGGCATCGAACTCGAACAAATTGACGAAGCCATTCTCGGCAACGTCGTGCAAGCCGGGCTCGGCCAGAATCCCGCACGTCAGGCTGCGCTCAAGGCCGGCTGTGATCCTCGCGTCGCCGCGCTCACCATCAACAAAGTCTGCGGCTCCGGCCTGAAAGCCGTGGCTCTTGCCGCGCAAGCCGTGCAACTCGGCGAAAGCGAAATCGTCGTTGCCGGCGGCATGGAATCCATGTCCAACTGCCCCTATCTTCTTCCGCAGGCCCGCACCGGCTACCGTCTCGGCGACGGCAAACTCGTGGACTCCATGATCTGGGACGGCCTCTGGGACGCCTACGAAAACTTCCACATCGGCAACACTGGGGAACTGGTCGCCGAAAAATACGGCATCTCGCGTGAGGAGCAGGACAAGTTCGCCTTTGAGAGCCATCAGAAGGCCATACGCGCTCGCAAATCCTGCTTCTTCGAAACACAGATTCTTCCCATCGACGTTCCTCAGAAAAAAGGCGAGCCCATGGTCATCAAGTACGACGAATCGCCGCGCGAGGACACCACGATCGAAGCCCTGGCCAAACTGAAACCTGCTTTTAAAAAAGACGGCACCGTCACCGCCGGCAACGCTCCTGGCACCAATGACGGCGCTGCCGCGCTCGTGGTCACCAGCGAACGCAATGCCGCGCGCCTCGGCAAGCAGCCCATCGCGCGCATCGTTGCGCAGGCTGTCAGCGGTGTGGAACCCAAGTGGGTGATGATGGCCCCGGTAGACGCGGTGGAAAAACTTCTCGCCAAGACCGGCTGGGACCGCGACAAGGATGTCGATCTCGTGGAACTAAACGAAGCCTTCGCCGTCGCCGCCATTGCCGTTACGCGCCAGCTCCGCCTCAATCCCGATAAGGTCAACGTCAACGGCGGCGCGGTCGCCCTCGGCCATCCTATCGGCGCTTCCGGCGCGCGCATCCTCGTTACGCTGCTCTATGAACTCCAGCGCCGCAACCTCAAGCGCGGCATCGCCGCTCTCTGCCTCGGCGGCGGCAATGCCGTCGCCTTGGCCGTCGAGCGCTACTGAGAAGATAGCTGTGCGTGATTCCCGGAGGTAGCCCAGCCGATGGAAAGTGCCACGGGAGCTGCCACACAAAAAGCAGCGCTGTTAAATCGCTGAAATCATTCCCGAGAGGACTGGCAGAATCTAGAATGGAATCTTGGATTCGCATGTTCAGGGCAATAGCATTCGCCACGGGATACGAGGACGCTAGGATATTCCCATAGTCACGTTCCCTGCCGTCAGACGAAGCCGGAATTTGAGAGCACAGCCGATCCGGAAATCCTACTTCTTTGAAAACGCAAAAAGCGTCTTCGTGTCCATCGCGCTGCCTGTCTCGAGCAGCGTCTTGAGGTTCGACAGCACCACGGGCCAGCCGTGCCGGATTCCCTTGTCCATATCCGATCCCGGCTCGAGTTCTTCGTGGGTCACCGTCAGGCGCACGGCATTCGGCCCTGGTTCCACCAGAAATGTCACCCGCGTGTGTTTCGCTTCGTTGTCCTTATCCGCTGGAAACGCCCAGCTGATCACCAGTCGCTTCGGTGGATCCTTCTCCAGCACTTTTCCCACCAGGCGAAGCTGACCGTCATTCGCATCCTCGTGCTTCCACGGCGAGCCAACCTTCCAGTCCGAAACGTTCAGGTGCGCCCAATATTTCCGCGTCATCTCCGGCGCCGTCAACGCGTCAAAAACCTTCTCCACTGTTGAATGGATGTAGGTGACGTACACGAACTCGGCCTTATTTTTCATAATTTTTCTCCAACCCTTCTTTCAAGTCATAAAGCGCCCGTAAGCGCTGCCGTTCGAATTTTCCGATCCATCGCTCGTAGATTTCATGAATGGGCACGGGATTCAGGTAATGGAGCTTTTCGCGGCCTCGCCATACGGTGACTACCAGGTTGGCGGCCTCCAGCAGTTTCAGGTGCTTGGTGGCGGCTTGCCGGCTCATGTCCAGGTGCTGGCAAAGCTCGCCCAACGTCTGGCCGTTGTCTGTCCGCAAAACGTCGAGCAGTTTTCTGCGGCTGGGATCGGCAAGGGCCTTGAAAACCTTGTCCATTACCACGGGCGGAATAATATGCAACCAAATGGTTGCATGTCAAGCGTTCTTTATTTCCACGCCCAAAATAGAAACGCGCGACGGGCTTTTGTGCCCGTCGCGCGTACGCCTACCTATCCGCGCCCTTGAAGGTAGACGATCCTATTCGATGCTGCCGTCACTTTCGCCAAGGGCAGGCACCAGAGTTCCAAAAAGGCCGTCCGCTTCGCCGTTCAGTCCGGCGGTGAAGAAAAGTGTCGTCGCCGGGCCCGCTGCGCCGTCGTTACCGAAGGTCAGCGACCATAGCCCGTCAATGAAAAGCAGCGAATTGTCGGTGCTGCTTCTCAGGAATCCCTCGAACTTGTAGGTGAATCCGTTGAACGCCGCGATCCACCCGCTCCCGAAGTTCCCCACCAGAAGCGAATTGCTGAAGCGCCCGAAATCCCGCGGTGTCCACGCCACGCCCCACGGGGAATTCATCCATGGGCCGTGCTCGAGGTGCGCAACACGCTTGCCAGCGGGCGTATAAATCACCACGTATCCATTGCCGTCTCCGGCCACATCGTCGTGCTTCTGCGCATTTTGCTTGGCATAGGTCACAAACAGGTTCCCGCCGATGTTCTGGATGTTGAATGGTGCGAATCCCTGCGGAACGTGCTCGCCACCATGGTTAAAGTCCTCGCCTTCACCGCCTCCATTTGGGTTGAAAGCATCTTCGGAAAGCCTCACGCGGTTGAAATTCGTGTCATACACTTCGACGTGCCCGCTCCGGAAATTCGTCACGTACAAATAGTGCTTTCCGTTCAGAAGGGCCGATGTTGCGCCCTTATAGACGGCCCCAGTGATGGCGCCGCCTTGCGAGTTGTCCACCTGCAGCGCGGGATTCGGCGAGGGCGGGTTTTTCCCGGCCGGAACGTTTACGAACGGATTCCACCCGGAAATCGTTCCGTCTTCGCCCACGAAGATAAAAATGGCCTGTTGGTTGGCGGGTGTGCCCTTGGGCATCAGGAAATCGGTGCCGCTGCCATTAAAAACGATTCCCGTGGGATTGGAGATTGTCCCTGCGGGAAAACTCGGCGACGTCGGCACGACCACAAAGTTCCCTACGGTTCCATCCGCCTCGTTGATGAAACTGGCCGGCTCTCCTGCCCCGGTGTAAATCGAGGACCATCCGAAATTATTCAGATTGATCCACCAGGGGCTGTTCGCGGAACGTGTGATTCCCCAGGGATTCCGAAAAGCAGGATCCTGGAGCACCTTCGACCCATCGGCGTTGTTGGGCAGCGCCAGATCGGAAACCAGATTCTTCTGGACATACTTTTGCGCCGCACCGGGGGTGGGAAACAATCCTAACGCGGTGCCCAGCACGAGCACACAAGAAAAGCGGTACTTCATGGGAGCCTCCAAGAAACGAAGATCGGTTTGGCGCCGGCCGCTGGGACGCACGCACGCACGCAAGACGCAAAAGCTGTGGGACACATCCCCATGCGCGTTAACTAAGATGCACGGAATTTTTGGGTTTGCGAGTCAAGAAAAGGACAAGCATTGATTAAGCTCTATGTTGTTCTTGGAATGAGGGTTAGAACAGTGCCTTGTCCTGATTTCACTTTCTGTGACGAAACTCTTACGCGGATGTTGACCCGCTGGTCGCCTCAGGGGATCCCGCCGGCTTCAGTTGCGTCGCGCAATACGGGCAAAACTTGTCCCTGTCCGACATTTCCCTTTGGCACTGCGGGCAAGAAGGATGCAAATTGTATTTACAGTTCGGGCAGAAGTTGAACCGCGCCGATACCGTGGCCGAGCATTGCGGGCACGCGTACGGCAACGGCTCGCGGATCAGCAAATAAATGATCAATCCGATGAACAGATTCGCCGGCGACAGAATCAGAACCAGGAGCGTCCACAACGTGCTGTTCATTCCTCGCCGCCTGGCATCGCGAGATACGTAGCCCAGGGTGAGAATAAACACCGATACAACAAATCCGCTAACGAGAATCACTCCGGTCAGTGCAAGTGTGGATAGCAGGGGATCGTGCCGTAGCGATTCATCGCCAGGAAAAACCGGGCCGCCGGTCTTAAAGTTGCTCAAATTCACGGCCATGCCGATAAAAATCGCCAGGGCAGCGAGTGCAACGCAGGTCCACACCAGCCACTTCGGCAAGATCCGCAATTCTTCGCGGAACGTGGAGCGCTCCCGTTTCCGGCGAAATCGAATCAGGCGCAAGCGTTCATTCCAGGCATCGGACATACGGTGTTCCTCTCTTGCTCTGTCGATCCGCGTAACGCTTAAATTCTAAATACCTTTGGTCCCTGCGTTCAGGGCCCGTTGCTGCAGCACCACACCCACCGCGACCAATGCCGGTACTGTCCACCAGAGGACAAATCCGATCTCCAGCACCAGCTTGGGCACCCCCACGCTGCTGCCCAGCCACGAAAACACTTTCCAAACTAACGGAGCGCTGAAGACGCCAAGAAACCAACTCGCCGCCGTCACTACCCACAGCCACAAACTCCCATTTGCCGCTTCGGAAACTTCGTGAGCCCGCAGCCGCACGCGAAGTTGTGTCCGAGCCGCTAGATCGCGCGGCACGCTCACCGGAGCGTTGCGCAACGCGTGCAAAAGTTCCCGAGCGGTTGCCGCTTCGCGCGCACAATCCACGCAATCTGCCAAATGCTCCCGAAGCCATGCTTCCTCCGCCTTGCCCAGGACTTCCACGGCTGATTCAGCCATCAAACGTTGCGCACGCACATGCGGATTTTCGTTCATGCCGCACCTTCCGTCATCGCATTTTTCAGCGCCGCCAGCCCACGATAGAGCCGCGACTTCACCGTGGAGACCGGAATAGCCGTCAACGCAGCGATCTCCTCAAGTCCCAAATCCTCGCTAAAGCGCAGCAGCAACACCTCGCGATAGTAGGCGGGGATTTTTAGCAGCGAGAGTTGTACCACCTGCGCACTCTCGCGGTTCACCAGAAGCTGCAACACGGAAGCCGAGCGCTCATCCGGTGGATCATAAGGGGCCTGCGTTTCGGTATCGCCGAGTTCCTCCAGGCTGGATAGCTTCTTGCGCCGCGAAGCATCGATCACCAGGTTGCGTGCAATTGCAAACAGCCAGGACTCGAATTTTGATTTCCCGTTGTATTGCCCCCCGCGCTCGAGCACGCGAATCCACGTTTCCTGAAAGAAATCCTCGGCCAGTGCCGGATTTCCGGTGAGAAATAATAAGTAGCGGTACAGCCGGTGCTGGTGTTGCTCGATCAGACGGTCCAGAAATTCGGGATCGTGCTGGCGCAATCCGGTGGCGATGGCGTACGTGTCGTCGCTCATGAAGCCCGCGAACAGCAGCGGTGTCGGTGTAGCCGTCAAGGTAAAAGCCCGTGCGCTCATACTACCTTGTATACGAGCCTGGCGGGCAAAAAGACGCACCCTTTAGCCGGTCCTTGTTTCGCGATAAGCTATTTAATTGTAAGCACTTAGAGCAAGAGGAATAGTTGTATACTTTTCCTGTCGCAAGCCGTCTTAAGGCCAAGACTACTCTGTTGGCTGCCGCGCCCAATTTCCTGGAAAGGTTAGTTCCGTGACGACTTCCCACCTCTTGTTTAATCTGCGCTCGGTTTTCCCCATACTCTGTTGTGTACTTTTCACCACCGTGTCTCTCGGGCAAAATGTCGACTACCCGCAAACGCGGAAGGACGACCAGATTGACGATTATCACGGTACCAAGGTTGCTGATCCTTACCGTTGGCTGGAGGACGACAACTCCGCGGAGACTGCCAAATGGGTCGAGGCCGAAAACAAAGTCACTATCGGTTATCTCGAGAAAATTCCCTACCGCGCGCAAGTGCGGGCGCGGCTCGAACAGCTCTTCGATTTCCCGAAATACACCGCGCCCTTTCGCAAGGGCGAATATCTCTTTTTCACCAAGAATGACGGCTTGCAGAACCAGAACGTCGTCTACGTGCAAAAAGGCCTGGGCGGCGCGCCCGAGGTCCTGATCGACCCGAACAAATTGTCCGCCGACGGCACCTCGCGCCTCATCACCTTCGATGTTTCCGGCGACGGCCGCTACGCCGCCTATGGCGTTTCCGTCGGCGGCTCAGACTGGCAGGAAGCCCACGTCATCGAAGTCGCCACCAAGAAAGTCCTCACCGACGATCTGAAATGGATCAAGTTCACCGGCTATTCGTGGGCCGGCAATGGCTTTTTCTATAGCGCTTTCGACGTACCCGTTCCCGGACACGAACTCTCTTCGAAAAACGACATCCAGCGCGTCTACTATCACGTTCTCGGCGTGCCGCAGTCCACCGATGAACTCGTTTATGACGACAAGGAAAATCCTCACCGCTTCAAGCACGTATATACCACCAATGACGAGCGCTTCGCGATTCTGGAAGTCTCTGACCAGAGCCAAGGCAAGCGCGGCAACGCCGTTTATTTCCGCGAACTCTCCAAAAAAGAAAGAACCTTTACGCCCATCGTCGCCGATATCACCGACGATTCTTTCAACGTTGTGGACAACCTTGGCGATAAGTTCCTGATCGCCACCAACCAGAATGCTCCCAACACGCGCGTCGCGCTTTACGATCCCGCCAATCCCAAATCACCCTGGAAAGACGTCATCCCCGAAAAGCCCGAAGCCCTGCAAAGCGTTCACCCCGTGGGTGGAAAGCTCGTGGCCGCTTATCTCAAAGACGTGGCCAGCCGCATTTGCGTCTACAGCCTTTCCGGCAGCCTGGAAAATGAGATCACTCTTCCCGGCGCGGGCAGCGCCGCCGGCTTCCGCGGCAATCCCTCAGACCCCGACGCCTTCTATCTCTACACTTCCTTCAACTACCCGCCCACCGTCTTCCGTTACGAATTCGCCTCACGAAAGTCCGCTGTCTATCGCGCCCCGGAAATTCCCGGCTTTCATCCCGATAATTTCGAAACCAAGCAGGTCTTTTACAGCAGCAAGGACGGCACGCGCGTTCCGATGTTTCTGGTTTACAAAAAAGGGCTAAAGCTCGATGGCGCGAATCCCACGCTGCTCTTCGCTTACGGTGGATTCAACATCACCGTTCCGCCGGGGTTCAATCCTCTGCGCCTGGCGCTGCTCGAGCAGGGCCTTGTCTACGCTTCCGCAAATCTTCGCGGCGGCGGGGAGTACGGCGAAAAGTGGCACGACGCTGGCACCAAGCTGAAAAAGCAGAATGTCTTCGACGATTTCACCGCCGCGGCGGAATGGCTGATCGCCAACAAATATACGTCTCCGCAAAAGCTGGCCATCACCGGCGGATCCAACGGCGGCTTGCTCATTGGCGCGGTGATGAACCAGCATCCGGACCTTTGCCGAGCTGCTGTTCCCCAGGTTGGCGTAATGGACATGCTGCGCTTCCAGAAATTCACCATCGGCGCGCATTGGATCGACGACTATGGCTCAAGCGACGACGCTGAGCAGTTCAAGGCTATCTACGCCTATTCGCCGCTCCACAACATCAAGGCCGGCGTGAAATATCCCGCCACGCTCATCACCACGGCCGACCACGACGATCGCGTCGTTCCCGCGCATTCCTTCAAATACGCGGCGACCCTGCAGGCGGCCGCCAGTCACGAGAATCCCGTTCTCATCCGCATTGAAACTAAGTCCGGCCACGCGGCCAGCAGCACCGCCAAAACCATTGACCTGACCACTGACGTCTACTCTTTCCTTTTTTACAACCTTGGCGTCATGCCCAAATATTAGAAGCACTCAAAAGGACGGTTCTTCAGGAGGATACGGCCCACAGGCAGTGTCCTTTTGTCATAGATTTTGTTCAGCAGGACAAACAGTTCGTGGTGGGTCTTCACTTCGCCGGAATCGAGCGGCAGCGCGCCCCGCGCAAACCAGTTCGTCGAGCCTCCAGCTTGCGGCCCTTTCTGCTCGTTCCTTCCCGTCTGCGAAGGCGACGCTTCCCGCACCCGGTCGTACTTTACGATTTCGATGGTGAGTCTGTTTCCCCTGGATTGATCTTATTTAGGCTATCGCAAAAAGATGGCCGGCAAGCTCGCCGGTGCCCCATGACACACATGGGCTCTCGCCCTGTTGTAGACTTCCAACGCATGTTCTGCCCGCAATGCAATGCCGAATATCGCCCCGGCTTCACCCGCTGCTCCGATTGCGGCGTCGACCTGGTGCAGGATCCCACGCATTTCGCCCTGGCGAACCAGCCTCCTGCAGATCCCGGCGACCCCAACGACGATCCCTTTTGCTCCTTCTGGAAAGGAGAAGATCAGCGCGTGCACGCGGAACTCTGCCAGGTCCTCGAAGAAGGCGGAATCCCCCACAAAACCGTCTTCCGCCGCGACCATCTTTTTCACATGAACAGTTACCCCGCCTTCGAAGTCGGCATTCCCTTTTCTCTATTTGAAAAAGCGGAAAAAGCCGTGCAGGAGGCCTACGGCAGAGAAGACAATACGAACGACGTCGAGGAGCAGGGATTTCCCAGCCTCGTCAAAAAACCTCCCGGCAGCATCCCCATCCTTCCGGAGAGCGTAACCTTGCTACCAGAGGAAGTTCCCGGCCCGTCAACCGTGGGCGAAGACGCCGATTGGTTCCCCGAAGATGCCACCATCAACGTGTGGTCCACCGATTCTGACGAGCCCAGCGAATTTCTCGTAGCTGCGCTACATGAAAACGGCATCCACTGCCGTCTGGACCAGCAGGGAACCAGTGCGAAGCTCTATGTCCTGCCCCACGACGCCTCCCGCGCCCGCGAAATCATCCGCGAAATTGTCGAAGCGACTCCCCCCGAGTGAATGAACTCTGAAGTTCATGCGTAGCACACTGCCGGTTATGTATTGCCCGAAATGCCGAGCCGAATTGGAACGCGCGCAGATCGGGGCCGTTGGCGTTTCTCGTGACATTTTATTCCGTAATTCCGGCGATGCCCCGGGCATCCGACGAGAGCCGCGGTTCGGAATTGCGGTCTGCGTGCAGAGCAGCGATGTCTCGACCGCGCGAAAAATCCTGGAAGAACTGCCGGACACGGAGCCAGAAGAGACCACGCTGGATGAACGATCCTCCAAACGGGCGGGCGTCCGGCGTCTCGCGTTTGCAGTTCGCCTGCGCATGCCTCCAAGCTCGGCTTGACCCGCGTCTCCTTCTGATGTTTCCTTTTCATTTGGCATAAATGTGTCTGGAGGCTCTGTGAATCTTGACTCGATCAAAACCGTAGCTGTACTTGGCGCGGGCACTATGGGCAACGGCATCGCGCACGTTTTTGCGCGGGCCGGCTACAACGTCATCCTGCGCGACGTGCAAGACATCTTTCTTCAGCGCGGCATGGAAACCATTGGCAAAAACCTCGACAGGGAAGTGAAGAAGGGAAAACTGACTGAAGCGGAGAAGCCGCAAGTCCTGGCCCGCCTGAAGCCCGTAACCGACATGGCGGCCATTGCCGCCGCCGATTTCGTAGTCGAGGCCGTCCCCGAAAAACTCGAAATCAAACGCGTCGTCCTTACCGAAGCTGACAAACTCCTTAGCCCCGAAGTCATCCTCGCCAGCAACACCTCTTCGATCGCCATCACCACGCTGGCGGCGATGACCAAGCGACCAGAGCGTTTCGTCGGCATGCACTTCATGAATCCCGTGCCCATGATGGCGCTGGTTGAAGTGATTCGAGCCCTGCAAACCCACGACGCGCCGTTTCATACCACCATGGAACTTGCCAAAAACCTCGGCAAAACGCCGGTCGCCGTAAACGACGCCCCTGGCTTCGCCTCCAACCGCGTGTTGATGCCGCTGATCAATGAAGCCGCTTACGCGGTCATGGAGGGCGTCGCCACGCCGGAAGCCGTGGACGCCGTAATGAAGCTCGGCATGAACCATCCCATGGGCCCGCTCGAACTTGCCGACTTCATCGGCCTCGATGTCTGTGTGGACATCATGCACGTCCTGCTTGACGGCCTCGGCGATCCGAAATACCGCGCCTGCCCCCTCCTCAAAAAATACGTCGCCGCCGGCTGGCTCGGCCGCAAATCTGGCCGCGGCTTCTACACCTATGCATAGTCCCTAGGAATGTTCTAGAAATGAGCGAAACACGGGTCACCATCAACGCTATATTTTTATCAGTCTTCGGACGGTCCTGCATTATTGTTCCGGCTCGTTGAACCGTCACATTTGGAAAAACTAAAGCTGGCATTTCATAGTTTGGGTAACGGCAGCCAGGAATTGTCCGTGTGAAAAGAAGCGGAATTGTCGCGACACTGGACGGCACTGATGATTTATTAGTCGGGTTTAACGCCAAAATGGTGCGAAGGTTAGGGCTTGCTGGGTTCCGCCGCCGCAGGTGCCGCCGCGCCCCGCTTGTAGACGATCTTCTTTGCGCCGGCTTCACAGGCGCCCACTACCTTCCCGTCCGTCACTTCCTCGTCTTTCGCCACGGCTTCCAACGTGTACGACGTGACCCCTTTGGCTTCCAATTTCTTTGCGATCTCGGACTTCACTTCGTCGCACGACGTTGCCAATACCGGCTGCGCAGAGGCGGACAATAGAACGATTGCTGCAAGGGGCAGGGTGGGTTTCATCTCGCATCTCCTTTGTGGAAGGTCTATCAGTTCCGAGCCTAGCAGAGGAGGAGGTTAAAGCAGCGTGATCCCCGACCCTGACGTGCCGAATGAGGTACGCGCCTGCCTCCCTTGTTGAACTGAGGTTTGCCTCCCAGCTTTGAACTCTTGAACCTGGGCTCTTGAACCGCCTCCACGGCGAACACAAAGCGAAAAATAATGTTTGCCTTTTATTCGCCACTGTCTTATTCTCCCTCCTGCAGGTTTTCAACAGATGCCCATGAACGACTCGCGCTCCACTGTCGCCAGCTGCCCGAACATGAGAGACTCGCTTTTGAGCTTCTGGAGGTTCGCACCCGCGTCCAGTACCTCACCCGCCTCCGCGCCCTGACCGGTGAGGAACGGGCCCAACTCGACCGCCGGGAGCGCCAGGCGCTGGCCGAGTTGGTGGACCACGAGCTCGAGCATGGCTGCGCCCGTTGAAAGCCTGGGCAGTTGCGGAAGGCAGGTCAGGGGTAGCATTGACAGGTACGAAATGGTAATATTCCCGTATCGTTACGTACCTGGAGCCGTGGCGGCCGTTCCCGCCGCCCGCCTGACGATGTTCTCCGCCGGCCCGTGTGCGATTTCCTAATTTCCTCGACCGAGGTGTGCAATGGCAGATGAACGTAGCAAGTTGCTGGAAGCGGCGATTTCGCAGATCGAAAAGTCCTATGGCAAGGGCTCGATCATGCGGCTGGGCAGCAAGGATGTGCTGGTCCCGGTGAATGTGATTCCTTCGGGGTGCCTCTCAATTGATGCGGCACTCGGCGTCGGCGGTTTTCCCCGCGGCCGAGTGATTGAAATCTACGGCCCGGAATCCGGCGGTAAGACCACTCTCACCCTGCATGTGATTGCCGAGGCACAGAAACTCGGCGGCCAGGCCGCGTTCATCGACGCAGAACACGCGCTCGATCCCGTCTATGCGCGCAAGCTTGGCGTCGATGTGGATAATCTCCTTGTCTCGCAGCCCGACCACGGCGAACAAGCTCTCGAAATCGCGGAAACCCTGATCCGCTCCGGCGGCGTGGATATCGTGGTCGTTGACTCAGTGGCCGCTCTTGTTCCGAAGGCCGAACTCGAAGGCGAAATGGGCGATCCCTCGATGGGTTTGCAGGCGCGCTTGATGTCGCAGGCGCTACGTAAGCTCACCGCCATTGTTTCGAAATCGAAGACCTGCCTCATCTTCATCAACCAGATTCGCGAAAAAATCGGCGTGATGTTCGGCAATCCGGAAACTACCACCGGCGGCCGCGCGCTGAAATTCTATGCCTCCATGCGAGTGGACATCCGCCGCATCCAAGCCATCAAGGACGGCGACCGGGTCGTCGGCTCGCGCACTCGCGCCAAAATCGTGAAGAACAAAGTCGCCGCGCCCTTCCGCGAAGCAGAATTCGACATTCTCTACGGTGAAGGCATCTCCAGCGAAGGTGATCTGCTCGACCTCGGCGTGGACAAGGGTGTTGTCGAAAAGTCCGGCACATGGCTCAGCTTTGGCGGCGAGCGCATGGGCCAGGGCCGCGAAAATGCGCGACTTTTCCTCAAGGAAAACAAGGACATTCGCCAAAAACTCGAGCACGCCTTGCGCAAGAAGCTCGAAATCCCCGCGTCCAATCAAAGCGCTTCCGCGCCCGGCCCCAATGGCCACGCGCACATTCCTGCGGACAAGCCGCCCTTAAAGGCCGCGGCCGCCGTTGCCTCCGCTGACAACAAAGCGCGCCCCGTGCGGTAATCAATTTCACAACAATTTCTAGCCGGGCGAGGCACTGCTGCAGCGATCGCCCGGCTTTTGTATGTCTCAAATTGTGAATTCTGGGGAAGCTCCCATTCGCCGTACATGGTCTTGCCCTCTGCCCCAATGGGCAATTCCCGCGTCTTTCCTGCCCCGCCGTCCAACGTTCAAAACAAAGCACATAAGCTCGTACTGGGCCTTGTTATCTATTGCCATGGCATCCCCTCCCCGCGTAGACTACGTCTCAATCTGCAAACCCTCACGAGTTTGCAGGCAAGAAAACGGCACTAAGATGCATCTAAGTGGTTTGTAATCGCACTTGGAACACTTGGCCGCCGCAATGCGATGGATGTGCGGAAGTTTGACCAAGCGTTGGAATTAGAGTAGATTTCCACTTTTTCCATGCTGGGACTACTCGGAAACGCTCCGGATCGGGACTACATGTTTAAGGAACTCGGAAAAACTGTTCTTGCGGGCCTTTTGATGGCGAACCTCGCCATACCTTTGCCTGCCGCGGATTCGTCCGCGATCACTTCGGGTAAATCGTCGGTAAAGTCTGTAAGATCTTCGCGCAAGCGCCTCGCGCCTTCGCGTTATCGCGGCTACGCTCCAACCTATGCCGATTCGATCAGCGCAGACGATCCCACGTATGACGATCCCGTCGTCCGCCAGGCCGTCGTGGACGCGCTCGGCCGCTACAATGGTTCGGTCGTCGCCGTTGATCCAAACACCGGACGCATTCTCGCCGTCGTCAATCAGAAAATTGCTTTCAGCGACGGTTATATTCCTTGCTCCACCATCAAGCCCACGATCGCCGTTGCCGCGCTCGAGGAAAACGTCATCACCAGCGACACCATGATCAAGGTGGGCCGCCGCAAGTACATGAATTTGACTGAAGCCCTCGCGCACTCCAACAATCCGTTCTTCGAGGAACTCGGCCGCCGCATGGGCTTTGACACCGTTTCCCGCTATGGCCGCTTGCTCGGTCTTGGCGAACTCGCCGGCTACAATCTCCCCGACGAGCATCCCGGCTCGTTCCCCACGCAGCCACCGGCGTTTGGCGGAGTGGCGCGCATGTCCAGCTTCGGCGAAGGGATTCAGGTGACGCCGCTGCAACTCGCAGCGCTGGCCGCGGCGTTTGCCAACGGCGGAACGCTTTATTATTTGCAGTATCCGCACTCGCAGGAAGAAGTGGATAGCTTCCAGCCGCGCGTGAAGCGCGATCTGAATATCGGCAATATTTTGCCGCAAGTCCGTGAAGGCATGCTGGCTGCGGTGCTTTATGGCACCGGCCGCCTCAGCGCGGATCCCGGCGGCGACGAAACGCCGCTTGGTAAAACCGGCACCTGCGACGATCGCACCAATCCTTCGCGCATCGGCTGGTTCCTGAGCTACGCCGACGAAACTCATCCGCGAATCGCTCTCGCGGTTCTGCTGCGCGGCAATACTCGCCGCGTAAAGGGCCCCACCGCGGCGCAAGTCGCTGGCCACATCTACCGCAGGCTGCGCCAGGAAAATTATTTCGTGCCCACTGCGACTGCCAACAGCAATTCCGTCAAGCCCATTACCACCGGCAAGTAACGGTTAAGAATTCAATCAAAAAGCGCTGGCTCTTAAGCCAGCGCTTTTTTTCTTGCGGCAATTCTTATTGGACGCGGCGGCGGGTGCCCCACTCTCCTTGCCGTGAGCTTGCCGAAGAGTGGTTTTTAAGGGTGGCTCTTCTCTTCTTCTTTTTCTTTACCGCGCTTCCATTCCTGGACGCGGCTTTACGTGCACGCTGATGATCGGTTCGCGCAGCGAGCGAAGGTCTTCAAAGCAGCAGTCGCAAAGCTGCAGGCTCAACTGGTCTTCACACTTGGCGCGAAACGTCCGGTGGCATTCGTAGCAGGTCGAGAATTCCGGTCGCTGCCGCTGTTCTTCTACATGAATCTCTGGATGGGCTTCTAAGGTGATCATGGTGTACTCCCCCCGAACAAGAAAGTGCACGCGCCGCGCCAGTTCGGGACGCAGTGTCTCGCTGAAACGAAAAGACTTATCCTGCGAATCGCCTCCCTTTCTGCGTCAATTTCCTCAGTTTTTCGCCAGATGCCCCAAGCCCTGGAGGACCTTGCAGGGGCGGTTCCGCCGTCTACCCTTTGCGCATTAGTCGCATCCTCTCCACAATCGCTTTGACCTCCGGCGCGGTTTGAGCCAAAACGTTACCGTGCGCTATTCTGTCCGTTCGCAGAAATCGCCACTCTTTTTCCGAGGCAGCGCCGTGCATTTCTTTTTTCCTCTGGGGGGCTCGTGAAGCGTAGCTTTTGGGTCATTGCTGCGGTATTGCTTGTTGTTGGCACTTTCGTTGACGGCTTCGCGCTGCAAAAACGGTGGGCTGCCGAGCGCGAATATCAGCGCCAGGTGGTTCTCGCCAATGAAGAAGGCGCGCGCATTCGTGCAGAGGTCGTTCTACCCAGCACCTCGAAGATGCCCCCGCGCGAAAATTTTGCCGGTGAACTCCAGCGCTTCGGCCTCACCCCCGCCGAGGCCAGTGACGCCACCGATGCCGCGCAGCGTGCCTGGAACCTCCGCCAGCTTCGCGCCGGCAACTCCATCACCGTCGGGCGTTCGGTCGAAGGCAAGCTCCGCCTGATCGATTACAAGATCGACGCCGAGCGCATGCTGCACATCGTGCCGCAGGCGCAAGGCTTTTCTGCCGAAGTGCAGGCGATTCCCACGCACACAGAAACCGTGATCATAAGCGGCCAGCTTGAAGATTCACTTTTCAACGCTGTCGAGGACGCCGGTGAATCTCCTGAAATCGCCTTGCGCCTGGCGCAGATCTTCGGCTATGACCTCGACTTTTACACCGACCCGCGCCGTGGTGACACGTTTCGCGTAGTTCTTGAAGAGAAAAAATATGACCACGGGGAAACCGCTGGCTACGGACGCATCCTCGCCGCCGAATACGTCAACGGCTCAAGAAAATATCAGGCTCTGCTTTTCCACGATCCCGACGGCCGCCCTGCCTATTACACCGCGGACGGCAAATCGCTGCAGAAAGCGTTTCTGCGTTCACCACTGAAATTCGGCGCGCCGGTGACTTCGCATTTCAGCAAAGCCCGCTTTCACCCGATCCTCAAAACTTACCGTCCGCATCTCGGAACCGATTACGGCGCGCCCACGGGCACGCCCGTGCAAACCATCGGCAGCGGCCGCGTGGTTTTCGCCGGGCGCAAAGGCGGCGACGGCAACATGGTGCACATTGCCCACAGCAACGGCTACGAAACCTACTATCTCCATTTGTCCCGCATATTCGTCACCGCCGGCGAACGCGTGGAAATTGGCAAGACCATTGGCCTTGTCGGCATGACCGGTCTCGCCACCGGCCCGCACCTCGATTTCCGCATCGCGCAAAAAGGCCAGTTCCGGAATTTCGAAAGCCTCGGGTTGCCGCCTTCCGATCCCGTCAGCAAAAAGAATTGGCCCGAATTCGCTGCCGTCCGCGATCAATGGCTCCCACTTCTCGAGCAACGTCAACAACTCCAAGCCCAGTCCACAAACGCTCGTGCAGCGAACCCTCAGTAATCGCGTGCAAATGATGTGCTACAGGCACTCCGGTTTACCCTGAGTGAAACGAAGGGCCTGTGCGGTCGATCCGCGGGACAATTCTGCCCGCGTATATCCATTCCACCTCATTCCTCATCTATTCCATCGAAACCTTGCATGTTCTAATCTCAGAAGTCTCATCTGCCAGTTGGAGGTGCCCATGTCCATCCGCCCCGTACGAAAACTCATCAAATCCAAACCCACTCGCGAAGGTGCCGGCGTCCATCTCCGTCGTGCCTTCGGCTTCGGCGACACCACCGACTACGATCCCTTCCTGCTCCTCGACGATTTTCGCAACGACGTTCCCGAAGATTATCTCGCCGGCTTTCCCTGGCACCCGCATCGCGGCATCGAAACTATCACGTACGTCCTCGCCGGCACGGTTGAGCACAAGGACAGTCTCGGCAACCACGGCGCCATCGCTCCCGGCGATGTGCAGTGGATGACCGCCGGCCGCGGCATCATTCATCAGGAAATGCCTAAGGGCGACGAAGTCGGCCGCATGCACGGCTTCCAGCTTTGGGCCAATCTGCCGTCTTCTCTTAAAATGACCGCGCCACGCTATCAGGAAGTGAACGCACAGGAAATTCCCGCAGTCACCGACGACGATGGCACCGCCGTGCGCGTCGTCTGCGGAAGCTTCTGGGGCAAAAAAGGTCCCGTCGAAGGCGTCGCCGCCGATCCGATCTATCTCGACATCACCGTGCTACCCGGCAAGCGGAAAGTCCTTCCCGTCGAAACCGTGCGCCATGCTTTTGCCTACGTTTTCTCCGGGGCAGGGAAGTTCTGCAACGCTTCTGAGCCTCTCGATGTGCCCACCGAACCCGTCGGCTGGCTCGATACCAAGCCGCCCTCTGAAGCCGACAATCGTTCGCTTGTTTTGTTCGATAGCGGCGACGAAGTGATGGTGCAGGCCGGCGACGACGGCCTGCGCTTCCTACTCGTTTCCGGTAAGCCGCTGCAGGAGCCCGTGGCCTGGTACGGTCCTATCGTGATGAATACGCAATCCGAACTCCGCCAAGCCTTCGACGAACTCGACCGCGGCACTTTCCTCAAATCCAAACCTTAATCCATCTGCGTGTGGGGATTTTGCTTTTGTGCGTTCCTACTCTCGTGGGGATTTATTCTTTCTACTTCTTTGCCAATGCCTCCGCCTTCAACCTCATGCTCTCCGCTTCGCACGTGTAATCTTCCGGATTGAAGAGCTGCCGCACCTCGGTCTCGCCTTCCCAACCGGGCCAAAACTTCCGGTGTAACTCCATGAACTCCCGCGCGCCCTCGAGGGCCTCCTGCCGCGAATTGTATTCAATGATGGCGAAGCCGCCGACCACTTCCTTGGTCTCTGGGAACGGCCCGTCCGTCGTGATCAATTTTCCCTGCGAAACACGCACCCGCGCGCTCGCCGCCAGGGGCGCCAAGCCTCCGCTCAGCACCATCGCGCCCTTCTTCACTGCTTCCTCGCTCAGTGCGCCAATCGCGTCCATCAATTCCTTCGGCGGCGCGCCCTGATTTTCCGCGTGCTTCACCATCATCATGAATCGCATCTTCCCACTCTCCCTTGGTTGGATTAACAACTTCCACAAACTAGTCGAACGGCCTGCCACAAAATCGACGTCTAGATTCGGCCCGCCAGCCAGTGCAGCAACGGAGCCACAGTCCCCAGCAAATGCGCAAGAAACAACAGCCGGCCATGCTCGAGCGCGAACGATTCCAGTCCGCGCCCCAGCGAAAGGACCATGCCTGGCAGCGCCTGCAGCGCCATACCCGTCAAGGCGCACGTGATGTAGCACATGGTATCCGCGGCCTTCTGTGCCAACCCGCTCCAAAAACCAAGCATCGCGAATCCCATCAAAACCGGCCTGATTGCTACGCGTCCCTGACCCAATGCCGTGATTTGCTGCCTTGCCATGACCGCCTCCCCAATCTTGCTGCCGTTCTAAGGGTTAGACGAACGGAAAACGCCGAAATCGACACCTTGCCGCACCCGACATTCCGAACGTGAGTTTTCAGCTGCTTAGAAGGTAAGAAAAGGGAACAGGCAGGGGGTGACTTACAACTTGAGGAAAAATGCTGCGAACTGTCATTCCGAGCGAAGTGAGGACTCTGCTTTTCGTCAAAATTCAGGAAAAAGCAGATTCCTCGGACAACACGTCCTCGGAATGACGAATTGGACGCTTTCTAGAATGGCGGAGGCGCGACACGATCCTTCTTTCCGCTTTCACGCGACGGTCTACAGCGCCTTCCAGAAAATGTCCTTCGGTTCCGCGCTCCATCCGCGAATCGACTCCGGCCGGATCAAACTCGGGGTTCTGCCGTCGCTCATCTGCAGGGAATAACCGTTTGCAAGATAGGAAGGAATATCGCGATAATCCGTAATTGGGATGCACGGCCCGCGCTTTCCCAAGTGCACGTGGTAGCGCTCGTCCTTGAAGCGATGCGGCACCAACCGCCTCCCCGCATGCCTTCCCCGCGCCACGATGGCAAACAACATCGCTCACCTCCGGAATACGCCAAGAAAGCGCTATTCTACAAATCGCGCCTCGGCCCAGGTAACCCGCCCCGCTGTGGAAAAATGTGAATCGCTGTGCAAAGCCCGGCTGCTCACGTCACAAGCCTATGCATCCGCTGAACTTGACGCGTCTCGGCAGTTCCCCTAGCATCCGCCCATGGCCATTCTCGATCCGCTCCGCTCGCCTCTAGGCTTTCTGCAAGGCAGATTGGCAGAGATCCCGCATCACGCCCTTCTCGAAGCCGAACAGCATTGGTGGCAATCGGTGGGCGTGCCCATCTCGAGCAACGTCGATCGTGCCGGTACGCCCTGGGTGCGCATGTTCGACCGCTTCGGCAAGCGCGTCGACGAAGTTCTCTATCCTCCCGAATACCAGACCATCTTGCGCAAAGGCTACCGCGCCGGCACCGTGTGGCGCGCCCTGGAAGAAAAGTCCCTCGTCTCCACCTATCAATTGATGTACACGATTTCGTTTTACGATCCTGGCGTCTGCTGCCCGTACACCGTCTCGCTCGGCACGGCTGTTCCGCTCGCGAAATATGGCTCGCCGGAATTACAGGCGCGCTTTCTTCCGCATCTCTTGCGCAAGGACGATTCCGTCTGGCAAGGAGCTACCTGGATGACGGAAGTTGCCGGCGGTTCCGACCTCGGGGCCGCGGTGAAAACGATCGCGCGAGCCGCAGGAAACGCCTGGCGTCTCACGGGCGACAAATATTTCACCAGCAACGCGAACGCGGAACTCGCCGTTGCTGCTGCGCGTCCCGAAGGCGCCCCGGACGGCGTTCGCGGCCTCGCCCTTTTTCTCGTTCCGCGTTATCGCGAAGACGGCTCTCTCAACTGCTTCATCCGCCGCCTGAAAGACAAAATCGCCACGCGCTCCGTACCCACGGGCGAAATCGAACTCCGCGACTCTGAAGGCTACCTGCTCGGTTCCGCCGACGCGGGAATTTATCTCATCCTCGAGGTGCTCAATCTTTCCCGCGTGGCCAACAGCGTCGTCAGCGTCGCGCTGGCCCAGCGCGCCATGGCCGGTGCGCTCACCTACTCTGAAGGCCGCACCGCCTTCGGCAAACGCATACTCGATCACCCTTTGCTCCATCATCAATTCGAATCGCGCATGAAAGCGCTGCGCTCCGCTTTTGCGCTGGCCTGGGAATCGGTCCAGCTCCTCGATGAAGTCTGGATGCAGCGCCCGCCGTATTCCGACCGCTACCACCTCTTTCGCCTGGTCGCGCATCTTGCGAAATACTGGACCGCGGAATTCGCCGTGGACACCGCCAAGTGGGCCATGGAAGTCCACGGCGGCCTCGGCGTGCTCGCCGAATTCAGTGTCGAGCGCTGGCTCCGCGAAGCCATGATCCTGGCCATCTGGGAAGGCACTTCGCATCGCCAGATTCTCGACGGCCTGGAAGTGATGGAACGCAAGCAAGCGCACAAAATGCTCATGCAGCATTTAGCGCAAATCGTGCCAGCCCCGGAATTGCAGGAATTCGAATCGGAGGTAGACCGGCTGCTGAAGCTTCCCGCCGCGGAGAAAGAAGCGCAAGCCGAATCCCTCTTCCGCCGTCTAGCCATTTTCACCGCCGATCATCTTTCCCGAAAGTATCCGGGTTAACCCGATGCTTCGCTCTTGAAAGGAGACGTTCATGCAACGTCTCATCGTTTTTCTACTTTTTCTCTTTGCTATTGCCCCTGTAGCTTTCACCCAGGAAATCTCCGAGCCAAAAACCGGGGCGAAATTCGCCGCCAAGGACCAGGATGCTTCTCTCCTCGGTGTCGGCCTGCGCACCAAAACCATGCTCAAAGTCAAGGCGTACGCTATCGGCCTCTACGTTGCCGATTCCGCCGTCGCCGGCTCGCTCCAAGGCAAAGCCGCGTCGCCCGAGCTCTACCGCGAACTCGTCGCCGGTGACTTTCCAAAGAAAGTTGTTATGAAGTTTGTCCGCGACGTCAGCACCAGCCAGATTCGCGACGCCTTTCGCGAATCCCTAGGCAATGCAGGACCCAAGGCCGATGAGTGGATCAACTACTTCGGAGAGATTCGTTCTAGCCAGGAAATTGTAATTGCCTGGGTGCCCGGTACTGGCCTGCAGACAAAAGTGGCCGGCGACAATAAGCCCGCTATCAACGACAAGGCCTTCGCCTCATCTGTCTTGGGAATCTGGCTCGGCGATAAACCCGTTCAGGACGACCTCAAAAAAGCGCTCGTTTCCCGTGCTCCGGAACTCCTGAAATAGTTCGTCTCATCCTCGCTTTGCCCGTATTGAACATCGCGACTTTGGTTGACTCGCTTCTCGCTCGCAAACTAAGATGCCGCCAGCGAAATCCTGGAGGTCCTTCTTGCACGCCACCCTTTCTATTCTTGCTGTATTTTTGCGTTTTGCCTTTCCCGCCGCGGCCCAGCAACCTGCCCCTGCGCCGCCTTTCACTTTTCAGGAAGTGATGATCCCGGTGCGTGATGGCGTGCACCTGCAAACGGTGATCCTCGCCCCAGTGAATGCAAAAGAGCCGCTGCCCATCCTGTTGGAGCGCACTCCCTACGGTGTGCCGGAAAAAGCGCCGGCCGAAATGCCTGCAAGCTGGAAGGAACTCTCGCAGGACGGCTACATCTTCGTTTTGCAAAACTTGCGCGGCAGATTCAAATCCGAAGGCGTCTTCAACCTGACTTCCCAGGTGGACCTGAGCGATCCCAAAGCCACCAGCGAAACCACCGATGCATACGACACCATCGAATGGCTGGTAAAGAATGTTCCGAACAACAACGGCAAGGCGGGCATTTTCGGCGTTTCTTACGACGGCCTAACCGCTGCGCTTACCTTATTGAAGCCGCACCCTGCCTTGAAGGCGATCAGCGAACAGGCGTCTCCAGTAGATCAGTGGATGAACGACGATGATCACCGCTACGGCGCGCTGCGCGAAAGCTACGATTTCGAATACGCGGTGCTCGAGCAGGCCGACAAAAACAAGAACACGAATTTTGCTTTCGAAACTTATGACACCTACGAGTGGTACCTGAGCCTCGGCCCACTTTCGAATATCAATGACAAATATCTGCACGGCTCCATTCCTTACTGGAACTTGAGCGTCGAGCATCCCGACTACGATGACTTCTGGAAAAGGGAAGCGTGGGTACGGCAGTTGCACGCTTCGACGGTGCCAAACCTGAATGTGGCCGGATTCTGGGACCAGGAAGACCCGTGGGGTCCGTGGCAGATTTTCCGGCGCGCGGATGAGCACGATCCCGACCGCACCAATTTCATGGTAGCCGGACCTTGGTTCCACGGGCAGTGGCAAACCCCGCAGGCAGAGAGCATCGGGCTGATTGGATTTAACGGGCACAACACTTCAGTAGAGTTCCGCGAAAATCTCCAAGCGCCCTTTTTTCGCTACTACCTGCACGGAAAAGGCGAAAAGCCGGCATGGAAGGCCACAACATTTCAGACCGGCTCGAACCTGTGGAAAACGTACGCAGCGT
>DATFSI010000062.1:0-16604 GCA_035262705.1 Candidatus Acidiferrum sp.
GACTTGGTCCTGATCGATCCACACGTCGCACTCGCGGGTCAACACGTCCACGTGCGTGCGCGACTTCCAATCCGCGTGCGTCTGGCTCCCGTAGGGATCCCCGAACGCGATATGCACGCCGGGAAATTTCTCGTCCTGCAATAGAATCCCGATCATCCGCGTTAGGCCGAGGTTCGTTCCAAACGCGAGCTCGCCAACGCGGTCGCTGTTCTCATCGGTGTGGCAATACTTCCAGAACTCCTCTTCCAGGTCCTTACGCTTGCACTCCACGTGCACCAGGCGCCCGCCGATAATTTCCAACACCATCGGCGTAGCTTGTAAATCGCCGTATTTCCCATTGAAATAGTCGCCCGCGGTCGCGTCGCAGACAAAACGCCCGTCCACCGTTCCCGGCGTAGTGAAGACTTCGCCAGCCGGCAAATTCGACCAATAACGAGGGCTGATCAGCCCGCTCGTCTTCACCCAATCCAGCTGCCGGTCGAAATGCGCCGAAAACGAAGTCCCCGCCTCGGTTTTCACCGTCAGTGTCTCCGCCTTTAACATGCGCTCGCGCAGTCGGTCGCTCAGCTTGTCCACCATGCGGTAATCCGCGCGCATGCCCTGCTGCATGATCTCCGGCGTTACACCCACCATGTGTGCATAGCGAATCTGCCGCCGCTCCACCACTTTGACAATCGACATCCTCGCGCCCAGCTCTCCCGGCTGTGGCGTCATGCACAGCACACCTACATCGGCCGTCTCCAGCGCCTCCAGCACCGCCTCCGGCGCGCCCTTCATCGGCCGCGGTCCGAAATCTTCCAGCAGCAAGCCGGTAGCAACGGCGCCGGAGTCTTGCATCGCCTTCTCGAGGCTGGCCGCCACGCTCCGGCTAACTTCATCCGCAATTAGCGCGACCTTTTCGCCTGGCTGTACACCCAGACACACCTCCACGGCGTTTTTCGCGCCGGGCATCAACTCATTCGGTGCGGTTCCAAAGTGCATCTATTTATTTTACCGGATTTCCTCTCCGCACTAAGCCTCTATGCACCCAATTTGCCTAATTTCCAAGATGTTTTCGCCATTATTGGCGAGCCGCGATTTTCTTTAACTCCACCCGAAACGAGGGAATTTGCCCGCCGCCGCTGGTGACATTTGCCAGGCTGCTGGCGCTCAAGCGTGTCAAAAATCCCGCCAACTGCCCGCGGAACAAATAAGGGGCAAAGTCCATCAGCATGTCCCGGAACTCTACCTTGTTATTCGCGCCGATATACGGGAACTCACCGCGGCGCATGCTGATCTTTTCCTGGACAATCCAGCACCCATGGCCCTTTCCGGGCAGCGCCGCCTGGATCACCTCTTCCCATTTCTTCGCGTCGGTTTCCCAGCCCAGCGTTACGCCGGTTCCGCCATATTCGTCACTCGGTTTCAGCACCAGGTCGCTCTGGTTTTTGCGGATATATTCGAGCAACTCGATCAGCTTTCCGTGATAATCGGTCTTCGCGTCTTCCACCACGCGCGTCCACGGCACGTGCTGATGGATCACCTCGCGCTCCTCGGCCGAAAATAGCTTCGCGTTCTTTTCCTCGGTCAGCACCGCGAAAAACGCCTTCACGTGCGGAATCTTGCAGCGGAAATTGTTAGCCACGCAAACGGCCTGCGCCTCATAGGCTTTCACCAGCGCATCGCATTCCTTCGGCCGCGCCACAATGTCGTTAATCAACACGCGCCGGTAGACAAAATCGATCTTCTTGCCCTTGGCGCTAAGCTTCTTTCCGTCCCAATCGAGTTGCCGCGGATCGGCCAGCACCACCGGCACGCGCAGCTTTTCAAAGCGTTCTTTCAGAATCTCAAACTCGCTCCAGGTCGGGACTTCCTTCCAGTCCGTGATCAGCATCTGCGGCTTCAGGCCCGTTCCGCCCCAATCGCGGTAGGTCGCCATCAACGCGTCCAGCAGCCGCGCGCTCAACGAATAGCTGTGCACCTCAAATTTGTTCGCAAACGCCTTCATCACCGGAGTGTTGCGGAAGACCTCCGCCAGCACTTCTGTGTAGCCCGCCCCCGCCGGCGACTCGCCGTTGTATTCCGTAAATTTGAGGGAATCGGGGAGCAAAAATGCGTCGACACGCGAAGCCGTGCTGGCCGGCCCGCGCCCGGCGGGCAAGCGCACCAGTCGCTCCTCCTCCGGCCGCAGATGGAATTGCGCCAGTAGTGCCTTGTCTTCCAGCGCCAACAGCGCCACGCGCTCGCCCAGGCGCGCAAGCACCTCCGCGGCGCGGCGCACGCGTTTTTCATCCTGCGGAGAAAGAAAAACCGGCCGCAGGAACGGGCAGTGCACCCGCTGGCCAAAAGTCAGCTTGGCCAGTTTCAGTTTTTTCAGGAATTCCTTGGGGAAATCCGGGGTCTTTTCGAGAACTGGGCGCAGCAGTTCATTCCAGCACTCCACCGGGTCCTCTACCGGCGCTGTCGCGCTCGCCTTCATCGCTTCGATGTTCCGGAGGGCGCGCTCTGTGCCGCTTGCGCCTGGGCCTGCGCCGCCCGCGGTGCCGCCGTGAATCCCGCCGCCACGCCGATGCCCAGCATCTCCTCCCATTTCGGCCACGTGTTCGAAATATTTCCGTGCACTGCGCGGTCAACCACTAGCCGTGCCATCTTTTCCACCACGTGCTCGAAATAAAATTCCGTGATGCGGTCGCGCTCGAAGTCCGGCGCGGGATTCAGGAAGTCGATCGCATAGGGCACGCCATCCTTGATCGCGAATTCGATGGTATTCATCTCGTAGCCTAGCGCCTGATTAATAGTTTGCGCGTCCTTGACCACCCGCGCGCCCAGTTCCTTCGTCAGATAGTTGTGCTCAACGTTGTATTTCCGCGCTTTCGGGTCGTAGGCCACCGGAATAATGTCCATCTTCCCGAACGTGAAGCAGCGCACATACTGCGTGAAGTCGATGAACTCTTGTAGGGTCATGCAATAGGGCGCCGTCTGGTCATACGCCGCCCACAGCTCTTCCTTGTTGTTCACCTTGTAGACGTGCTTCCAGCCGCCCCCCGAAAACGGCTTCAAAATCGCCGGCCGCCCCACGTAATCCAGCAAACCGTCCCAATCAATCGGGTACGTCAGATTCCGCAAGGACTCTGACGTAATGTCCACATCCGCCGGATAGCCTTTTTGTGGCAGCAGCACCGTCTTCGGGATGGCGATGCCTAGCTTCGCCATCACGGAATAATTGAAATACTTGTCGTCCGCAGTCCACCAGAACGGATTATTGATAACGTAGGTCCCCTGTAATGCAGCGTGCTTCAGATAGCCGCGGTAATACTCAACTTCGTGCGAAATCCGGTCCACGATGACCTTGTATTGCGGGGGTTCGCTCATCTTCGTGCCGCCCAGCTTCACGAAGTCGGCCGTGACGCCATCCTTCTTGCCAAGCTCGTTCACCTTCTCGATAAACGCCGGAGGAAAACTGAACTCACGCCCGCACAGCAAACCGACCTTCGCCATGGCTCCTCCTCTTGGGTGCCCCACCCTCGAAGCTTAAGGGTGGCTCTGCTCTTCTTCCTTCTACTCCGTGCCCTCTGTGCTCCGCCACTGCTAGCCCTGAGCGAAGTCGAAGGGTGTCCCCGGTGTTAAACAGATCGCATGTCGCCGTCGCGGGTCTGTTAAGTGATCTCTAATTCCCGGTTTCCACCTCTGGTTGTCAGTTAATCGCGCCCGCCGAATTCGTTTTCGAATCCATCACGCTGGCGCGCGTCTCCATCACCAGGTGCTTGACGACTTCTTTCAAATCCCCCGTCTGCTGGTATACCCGCAACTGCCGCTCCGCGCTCGTCCCTTCGTTCAAAATCGTGTGGATATACTCGACCGCGCTCCGGCTCCCCAAATCGTCCACTACGTCATCCAGAAGGTCCATTAACTCCAGCATCAGTTCGCGCACCGGCACTTCCGCCTCGCGCCCGAAGTCAACGAGCTTTCCTTCAATTCCATAACGCGCCGCGCGCCATTTGTTTTCGTCAATCAGCGCTCGCCGGTAAATCCGCCAGCTCTGGTTGTGCGTGTACAGCCGGTGCAGCTTCACCACGATTGCCTGCGTCAATGCCGCGATCGCCACGGCCTCTTCCACGCGCGTCGCGGTGTCGAACATGCGGAATTCCAGTGTCCCGTAAGTCGGGTGCGGCCGCACATCCCACCAGATCTTTTTTCCATTATCGATGCAGTTCAACTTGATCAGCAGGTTCACGAAATTTTCGTACTCGCTCCACGACTCGAAAATGTCCGGAATCCCCGTCCGCGGAAATCTCCGGAACACCGTCGTGCGGAACGATTTCAGCCCGGTATTTCTCCCCATCCAGAACGGCGAACTCGTCGAAAGCGCCAGCAGGTGCGGCAGGAAATACCGCACCATGTTCATCAGGTCAATCGTCGTCTGCTTGTCTGGCATAGCCACATGGATGTGCATACCGAAAATCAGCAACGACCGCGCCAGCTGCCCCATCTCTTCCACGATGTGCTGGTAGCGCTCTCCCGGCGAAATCACCTGGTCGATCCAGCTTGAAAACGGGTGCGTCCCCGCCGCCGCCACCCGTAGCCCCGTGCTTTCCGCCGCCATCACCAGTTCGCTGCGCGTGCGGTGCATCTCCAGGCGCAGCTCGCTAACGTTTTCGCAAATCTTCGTTCCCGTCTCCACGATGGACTGGTGCATCTCCTGCTTCACCAGGTCGCCCACGCCCCGCGCCGCCGCCGAGCTGATCAGCTGCACCACGTGCGAACGCAGCTCCAGCGTTTCCGGATCAATGATTTGGAATTCCTCTTCGACACCGATCGTGAAGCGGTGAGCCATCGAGGCCCTCCCGGGGTGCGGCCACTGCTGGGGGACTAAGGAGCCATATCATACTCCTCCCCCTTTAAAAAACCCATCCTACTCGGGGTTGTGAAACGGCTAGAAACTAGCGCGGGAAGTTTGCTGAATTCCGCACGCGCTCGGCTTGCAGGAGATGGCGACGTTCGTGACCGGCAATGATCTCGAGCCCGGTGCCAACGGTGAAACGAATCCCTTTCACAAAGGGATTCCAGAAGCGAATATGGTTCACGTCCTTGTTATGGGCATCCGTAATGAGCTTCCGGCACGCCTCATTTCCGGACAGGAAGCGATCGAGCACCGCTAGGCCGACACGCGCTGTGGGCCGAATCTTCGCCGGTGCGGAAGCACGCTTCGTCTGCGGCGAAGGCTCGACAAAGCTGCGGATAAACCAGCCTCCAAACCACCCCGGAACAATCTGCGCCACCGGAGCATCCGGCTTTTCCTTCAAGGTCTCCGTAATCGCCGGAAGATAGGCTTCGTTCGTGATGCACAAATGTTCCAAGCACTGCCCCATGCTCCAGCTTCCCGGGGCCGGCGGCCAATTCAGCTGTTCCTCGTTGAGTCCGTTGACCAACCTCCTGGCGATTTCATCGCTGGCGTTGAGGTCTTCCACCAGCCGAACGTGCCAGGCCCGCTCCAGTGCTTTCTGTGCCGTGACCATAGTTTTCCCTTATTTCATCAACAATTCGCCGTCCTGCCAATTGTAGTCCTTCCACGCTCTCCATTGTGAACCTGGCTTTCCTGCTCCATTGACACCCCCACGCGGCTGCCATACACTCGCGCGGCGTTGGCCCGCGACATTCCGACAAGTACATAGTTTCGAATCGAGGCATTTTCATGCGCCATCTTCGCTCGCTTCCTCTTTGTCTTTTGTCCATTTCTTCGTATGTCCTGATTTCCGGCTCCCTGACTCTGGCCCAGGACACCGACAAAAAGCCCGAAGAGCCCTCCAAGGTCGCCTCCGTCGAAGTCACTCCCGCGCAAGCCACCTCCGCCGTCGGTGGCAAGCTCCCATTCAAGGCCGTCGCCAAGGACGCCAACGGCCAGCCTCTCCCTGACCCGGTAAAGAACTGGTTCGTGGCTCCCTTTGACTCCGGTGCCGCCGACCCGAACGGTGAAGTCTCCTTTGTGCAACCAGGCGAAATCACGGTCAGCGCGCTGATCGGCAAGAAGCTCGGCTACGCCCACATCCTGGTTTCCAAGCCGCATATCGCTCGGATCGATGTTTCGGCTCCCCCGGCGTCCCTTGCTGCCGGTTCCGCTTACCGACTGGCGGCCACGCCGCGCAACCCCAGCGGAGATCCGCGCAGCGATATCGCCATCACGTGGACCTCGGACAGTCCCGGCATCGCCTCGGTAGATGCCGCCGGCCTCGTGCACGCACACAAACCCGGCACGGCGAAAATCCATGCCTCCGGCGACGGTGCCACTGGCGACTCCATGGTCACCGTCGTGAAAAACTCCGTCGCTGCTCTTGAAATCTCTCCGGCAACCTCCACCACCAAGACTGGCGACGTGGTCCATTTCGCCGCCAAGGACAAAAAGGGCGGCGCCATCTCCGTAGAAATCGAATGGTCCGTACAGAACTCCGGCGCGCAGATGTATCCCGACGGCGCCTTCGTTGCCGACCGGCCCGGCACTTATACCATCCAGGCGGCGGTCGGCGACCGCCTGGCCTCGGCTAGCATCGTCGTCGCCCCCCGCAATATCTCTCGCCAAACCGAAGTCGTCGCCCATGTTATGCCCAAGGATGAACAGTTCGCCGAGGAATGGATCTGGGACCATTACGCCTATCTCTCCACCATCGGCGACAAGGTCTATCCCGTCGACATTGCCGACCCCGCGCACCCACAAACCGGCGATCCGCTGAAGGTTGATGCCCGCCTGGTCAACGACGTCAGCGTCACCGCCGACGGCAAAATCGGCGTGCTCACCCGCGAAGCGGCTTCGAGCCGCAAGAACGGCATCGTTTTCTTCGATGCGTCCGACCCCATGCATCCCAAAGCGATTTCCGAGTACACCGCGACGGTCACCGGCGGCGTGCACAGCGCCTACATCAATTCGCACTACGTCTATCTCACCGACGACGCCACCGGCTCTATGCGCGTCATCGATTTCGCCGACGTGAAAAATCCCAAGCAAGTCGCCCGCTGGCAGGTGGAGAGCTCCCAACAGATGCGTATCCCCATTCCTCAGGACGAAGGTGGCGGCTTCACCATGGTCGGCCGTTATCTCCACGACCTGCAGGTCGCCGATGGCCTCGCCTATCTCGCCTACTGGCGCGACGGCGCCATCATTTTGGACGTTGGCAACGGCATCAAGGGCGGCTCGCCCGAACACCCGCAACTCGTAGCCAACTACCGTTTCAACTATGACGAGCTTTACGGCTCCGGCTGGCTTTCCGGCGCGCACGCCATCTACCGTTACAAGAACTTTCTTTTTGTCGGCGATGAAGTCTTTCCTGCCAGCTTCGAAATCGCTTCCAAAGACCGCATTGCCGTCCGCGGCATCCTACACGTGCTCGACGTCAGCGACCTCGCGCACCCGCGCGAAGTGGCCACCTATTCCGTTCCCGAAGGCGGTGCTCACAACATCTGGGTCTTCGACGATGTTCTGTGCATGGGTTACTACAACGGCGGTGGCCGCGTCCTCGATGTTTCCGGCGAACTCCGCGGCGAGCTCTACAATCAGGGCAGGGAAGTCGCCCATTTCTGGTCCGCCGATCCCCAGGGCTTCCGTCCCAATCTTCCCTTCGCCTGGGGCGCCTTTCCCTACAAAGGCCTCATCTACGTCAACGACACCAACTCCGGCCTCTGGATCATCCGCCTCGGCAAACCCAAACCCTACTCCTCCACCACCGACCCGCCATTACAATAGCCAGAGCCGGGGCCAAAGGCGGGGAACCAGCGCCACAAGCGCGACACAAGATAGCCCAGCCCTTAATTAAGCGCTGCGTTCCGATCATAGAAACCGCCAAGCCCCGGAAGGGCGATCCATTTTTGCTCTAGCGGCTGTGGGGCAACGCCTCTCCTCTGGGAGCGGGTTCCCGTTTTGGGTTTTTTCCGCAATTCCTAACTCTATGATGTAAGCCGATACACATCTAACTTGACGCATGGCGAATCAAAAGCGAAAATAACGCCATGCCTTCTCCCGTTTCCCAGCTTCCGCCCGCCTCCCGCTACCTCGCGCCCCTCAAACGCTACTGGGGCTACGATTCCTTTCGTCCCTGCCAGGAAGAAATTGTCCGCGCCCTCGACATGGGGCGGGATGTCTGCGTGGTCATGCCCACCGGCGGCGGCAAGTCTCTCTGCTACCAACTTCCTGCAGTGCTTGCGGAAGACCGTACCGCCATCGTCATCTCCCCACTGATCGCCTTGATGCATGACCAGGTCGCGCAGCTCCGCCAGATGGGTGTCCCCGCCATCTTCCTGAACAGCGCTGTCGTTGCGTCCGATCGCCGCGAAATCCGCGAAAAAGCCCAGGCCGGCGAATACCGCTTGATCTACGTCTCTCCGGAACGAGCCGTCTTGGAAAGCACGGAGCGCTGGCTAAAAAACGTCTCAGTCTCTTTCTTCGCCATCGACGAGGCTCATTGCATCTCCGAATGGGGCCACGACTTCCGCCCCGAGTATCGCCAACTCGGCAAACTCCGCGCCGCCTTTCCCCGGCAGCCTCTTGCCGCGTTCACCGCCAGCGCCACGCGGCAGGTCCGTCACGACATCGTCGATCAGCTGCAACTCCGCGATCCCCTGAAGTCGGTCTCCAGCTTCCGCCGCGACAATCTGCGCTATGTAGTCCGCCAGGCCAAGGAGGCCCAACAGGATCGCCTGGTAGTTGAAGCCTCCAGGCAGGCGCAAGGCGGTAACGTCATCGTGTATTGCCCTACGATTGCCCGCGTCGGCGAGCTCGTTGACGCCCTGGAAGAATCGGGCATGGCCGCTGTCGGCTACCACGGTCAGATGGATGCCGCTTCACGCCGTATCAACCAGGAAAAGTGGATGGCCGAAGAAGTTCACGTCCTGGTTGGCACAATCGCGTTCGGCCTGGGCATCAACAAACCAAATGTTCGCGCTGTCATCCGCCTCGGCATGCCCGACAGTATCGAACAGTTTTATCAAGAGACCGGCCGGGCCGGCCGCGACGGCTTGCCTGCGGATTGCTTTCTTTTCTGGCAAAAAAAAGACAACGCCTTGCGTGCCTTCTTCATTAACCAGATGGGCGACGCCCGGGAAAAAGACCGCGCCTGGCAGCGCTATCACCGCATGCAGGATTTTGTCGCCGCGAATGGCTGCCGCCAGAAAGCCATTTGCGAACATTTTGGCGAAACCGTCAAATGGAACGGCTGCGGCGTTTGCGACAACTGCTCCCAGCCGCCTGCCTGGCTCGCCCGTCTAGCCCACTCCAGAGCAAAATCTGCGCCCCGCTCCGCCGCTGCTCCCTCCTTGTTTCAGAGGGAATCGGATTCGTCGGCGGATGAAGAGTTACGCGAGTTTCTTCGCGAATGGCGAAAAAACACCGCGCGGGAAAAGATGGTGGCCGCCTTTGTCGTTTTGCATGACTCCACTCTTGAGGAACTATGCCGGCGCAACCCGAAAACGATGCCAGACCTCCGTGCCATCTCGGGCATGGGTGAAAAAAAGTGCGAAGCCTACGGCGAAGAGATCCTGCGAGCTTTGCGCCGCTTCGAAAAAGGGGAACGCGCCAGCCAAGACTGGCACCGCCGCGCTTCGGATCCGTCGCGCGAGACCCTCGAACTCCTCGCGGAAGGCCGTACCTTTCAAGAAATCGCGCAAGTCCGCGGCCGCAACGTCTCTTCCGTGATTTCTCTGGTCGCCAACCTCGTCGAAATGGGCGAAGTGACCCTCCATCCCGATTGGGTCGATTCCACGCGTGCTGAACAGATCCGCCAATCCACCGGCAAGCTGGGTTTCGATCTCCTGAAACCCATCAAGGAGTCGCTCCCCGCCGAAATTACCTATGAAGACATCCGCCTCGTCGTCGCTGGCCTCCGCTACGCAGCCAAATCCGTCGCCAGATAGGCGCGTACTACTCCACTTTCCAGAAATCAATCCCTGCGGCCTGCGACGGCGTATCCACCTCCGCCACAATCTTCTGCGCCGCCAAATCCACTACCTCCACCGTCCCCGGCTCTTCCCCCACTCCCTCCACCGTCACAAACGCGTACAAACTGTCCGGCGACACCACCACCCCATGCACCACTTTTCTTTTCGTCGCCAGCCGTGCCAGTTCCTTCCCGTCGCCTGCGCTATAAATCGAAACCGACGCGTCGCGTTTGTTGGTGGCCAGCAACCATTTCCCGTCCGCGCTGACTCCAAGGTTATAAACGCCGTTGCGTGCGGGAATTCGCCGCACCAGTTTCCACTCTTTCGCATCCACTTCCACAATCTCATTCGATTTGTTGCACGCCACGTATACCCGGCTCCCGTCACTCGATGGCTGCGCCCACGTCGGGCCGCACGTAATCGCCGCCATGTTCATCGGCATGGTCATGCCCTCGTGATGCTCGATATCCTCGGGAATCCCTGGGTAGCCCTGCTCTTTTCCCGTGCTCACGCGGAAACTTCGCGCCACCTTCATTTTCTCCGTGTCGATCTCCACCAGCAGGTCGCTCATCATGCACGCCGAATATTGTTTGCTCCCATCCCGGTTGATCCGCGACCCGTGCGGCATCACGCACGTAGGAATGCGCGCCACTTCGGCCATCTCGTTTGTATCCACCACGGACACGCTGCTCGGCACGGGATCGCCGTGCAGATTGAAATTCACCGCAAACAAAAAATTCCCATCCGGCGTCACATCCGCGGTGGCCGGAAAATAACCCAGCGTCACCTGTTTCACCACCTTCTCGCTAGCCGTGTCGTACTTCACCGCCGTTCCGAACGGACGCCCATGCCCGATGGTCACGAAGAAATTCCTTTTGTCCGGCGAAAACGCGATCCCGTGCGGCCCGCTGATGTCGCTCTGCAAAATGCGGGTCTCTGTGGTCTTCTCGACCGACGCGCCCTCTGCCCGAAACCGCACCGTCGCAATTCGGTCCGCCGACTCGCACACCAGCTTCACCCAATATTGTTTTGCAGGCCTCTCTCCGCCGAGCCCCGCCGTACCCGCCAGGAGCAATCCCCCGGCGACGGCCGCTCTTCCGAATGTGCTCCTCATCGTCTTCTCCAGTACTTAGGCGCTTAGCTTTATTGCTTTTCCCTTCCAATTTGTTTCTCGACACCTCGAGCCCGGCCTGCCACACTTCCCTTATGCAAATTACACCGTTCCGCATCGAAGAATACATGGCCAAATACGAATTCGCGGCCAGGTATCTCCTCTCCTCTTCCGACGCTGAATCCGTCACCATCGCCGACCTGCTCGCCTTCGAACCCGGCGCCCACGACGCTTTCCTCAAGCACTGGTGTGGCTACACCGAATCTCCCGGCGCGCCCTGGCTTCGCGAAGCCCTGGTTCCGATCTATTCCTCCATCGCTTCCAACCAGCTCATCGTCGTCTCCGCCGCCGAGGAAGCCATCTTTCTCTTCTACCACGCCCTGCTCACTCCCCAGGACCATGCCATCGTTGAAACGCCTTGCTATGAAAGCGCGCTGACGATCCCCAAATCCACCGGAGCCTCCGTCAGCGAATGGCACCGCAAACCGGAAAATGGCTGGGCTCACGATCTCGCCGCTCTCGAAGCCCTCATTCGCCCCAACACGCGCGCACTCTACATCAATACGCCGCACAACCCTACCGGGCTGAACCTGCCCCCGAAAACCTTCCGGGGTGTTCTCGACCTCGCCGCCAAACACAGCATCTCCGTATTCTCCGACGAAGTTTACCGCGAACTCGAGCACGACCCGGCCACCCGCCTCACGGCCGCCTGCGACCTTTATGACCGCGCCGTCAGCCTCGGCTCCGTCAGCAAAACCTATGGCCTCCCCGGCCTGCGTCTCGCGTGGCTCGCCTCCCACGACAAGGACATGCTCGAAAAAATCATCTCCCTAAAGCACTACACCACCATCTGCGCCAGCGCCCCCAGCGAATTTCTTACCGCGCTGGCTTTCCGCCATCGCCAGAAGCTCATCGACCGCAACCTGCAGATTGTCCGTCACAATCTTCCGCTGCTCACCGCGTTCTTCGCGCGCCACTCCGACCTCTTCGACTGGACTCCGCCCAACGCGAGCACCATCGGCTTCGCGCGCTTCAAGCCGCAACAGGACGTTCTTGCCTTCTGCGAAAACACTGTCCGCGACGCCGGTGTCCTCCTTCTTCCCGGCACCGTCTACGACGAACCGCGCCACATCCGCTTCGGCTTCGGCCGCAAGAACATGCCCGAAGCCCTCGCGCAACTGGAATCCTACCTTCGGCAGTGCTCCCTCTCCCGCTCCGCCTGATCACGGCTAAGGGTCCCGCGAGAAGTACCGCATGGCTAGCCGTGCCGGCCCGCTCAGGCCCGTGTGCCTCCTATAACCCGCAGTCTCTCCTTCTTGCTATTGGCTAATGGCTTACGGCCGACGAGTCCCCCCTTTTATTCCTTTCCTTAATACTCTCCCTCAGAAAAACTTGTTTTGAAATTCCCGCCGCACGCGGTTATGATTCCGCAATCCATTCACCCCTTGGGTGTTTTCGCTTCGACGGTGCAGGCCGTGCGGGGCCCTTGTGTTTGGTTCGTTCTAATCTACGGAGGCAACGATGTTCACCCGGCGTCTCGCTAAATCGTTTTTCTTGTTCTTCCTGTCCTCGATTCTGGCTGGCTCTCTTTCTGCGCAAACCACCACCGGACGCTTTATCGGCAGCGTCCACGATCCTTCAGGCGCTTCCATCAACGGCGCCAAGGTCACCGTCACCGATGTCGATCGCGGCACGGCGCGCACCGTAACCACCGACGAGAGCGGCGACTATGTTGTTGGCAACCTGCCTCCGGGAAACTACAAGCTGCGCGCCGAGTCGCAGGGCTTCAAGATTCTCGAACGCACCGGCATAGTCCTCGAAGTGAACAGGGACTTGCGCATCGACTTCACGCTAGTACCCGGCTCAATCGTGGACACCGTCACGGTTACCGAAGCGGTGCCCTTGCTCGACGTGGTGAACAACACTCTGGGCGGGACGCTGAGCAATGAAGCGATCAACGAATTGCCGCTCAACGGCCGCGACTTCCAGAACCTGGTTACGCTGCGTCCCGGCGTCCAGCGCTATCCCGGCGGCGGCTTCCTTTCCATCAGCTCCAACGGCAACCGGCCTGAGGATAACAACTTCGTCGTCGACGGCATCGACGGCAACGACCCCTACTACGCCACCACCATCATCAACGCGGAAGGCGTTCAGGGCACGCCGGCCAGCCATCTCCCGATTGACGCCATCCAGGAATTCAACGCCGAGGAAAATCCCCCGGCCGAGTACGGCCTCAAGCCCGGGGCCATCGTCAACGTGGGCCTCAAATCCGGCACCAACAACTATCACGGCAGCGTTTATTACTTCACGCGCAACAACGCCTTTGACGCCCGCAACGATTTCAACACCCGCCTGGTGGGCTCAGCCAGCGGCGGCCTAGTTCCTTCTCCGCAAAAGCCCCTGCATTTCCACGATTTCGGCGCCACCATCGGCGGCGCCATCATCAAGGACAAGCTGTTCTACTTCGTGGCGTATGAAGGCCTGCGCGCCGTGGTGGGCAACTCCGGCGTTTTACAGACCCCGGCCACCGTCGGCCTTGGGGGAGATGCCGCGAACAGCATTCCCGACGCCGAAGCTGCGTTGCAAGCTCATGGGATTCCCCTGAGTACTCTGAGCACCAGTCTCCTTGACCTTTTTCCCAGCAATCCCGCCACGCTCGATGCCAGCAATCCCCAGAACCTGCAGCTTGGCTTCCCCAACCGCAACCGTGAAGACAACGGCCTGGTGAAGATGGACTGGCATCCCACCAACAACGACACCATCACCGGCCGCTACTTCATCGGCGACAGCATTCAAACCGAGCAGGACGTTCAGGTCTTGCAGCCATTTTGGGAATCCCAGGCAGTCACGCGGCCGCAGGTGTTCGGGGTGAACTGGACGCGGGTCCTTACGCCGCATCTGGCCAACGAAGTCAAGTTTGGCTACAACCGCTTCTGGCAGACCATCCTCACCGTGGACGCCGGTAAGAATCCCACCGACTATGGCATCAACACCGGCGTAACCACACCGGTCAACTTCGGTTTTCCGGAGATCGCCATCTCAGGTTTCAACTCTCTCGGCGGCAACCACGGCTGGCCCTTGCTCACCACCCCCAACCAGACCTACGTCATCGGCGACAACCTTTCTTACACGCACGGGAAACACGCGTTCAAATTCGGCGGCGAATGGCGCAATGGAATGGCCGACAACGTTCGCGACCGCTACGGCAAAGGCCGGTTCCGTTTCGAGGGGGGTGGTGCCAATGCACTTTGCCCAGATGGTCTCGGTGATTGCTTTGGCATCGATCCCGCATCCGGAATGCCTTTTCAAAGCACGCCACTTGAAGATTTTCTCGCGGGAACTCCTGCTGTCGGCCGCCTTTTCGTCGGTGATTCTCACCGTCATATCAGCATGAAGACTTTTGGTGCCTACGCCCAGGACGACTGGCGCGTGACTCCGCACCTGACTATCAATGCCGGGCTTCGCTATGATCTAAACACGGTCATCAAGGACTCCCACGACCTGCTCGGCAATTTCGATCCCAACCTCGGCTTGTTGCAAGTGGGCCAGCAGATCAGCTCTCCCTATAACGGCGACCACAACAACTTCGGCCCGCGCTTGGGCATCGTTTGGGATCCCTTCGGTGATGGCAAAACCGCCATTCGTGCTGGCGCCAGTATCATCTATGAAATTCCCCACATTTCCATCTTCATCGGGCAGAACGGCGTGGATAACGCTTCCACCTCGGGTATCGGCGTGATCCCAACCGGCGCAGGGGGTGTTACCCCTGGCGGCGGCAAGATCGTCGCTTCTTCCAATGACTACAGCAACCTCAACTGGAATGGAAGCAGCGTCGGTGGGGCCACCATTTTTGAAAACCCGGTCGCCGATTGTAGCGCCAGCCCCTGCAACATCCTCGCCGTCAATCGCAACCTCCGCACCCCCTACGTCACCACCTGGAGCCTCAACATCCAGCGCCAGCTGTTTTCGGAGGGCTCCATCAATATCGGTTATGTCGGCAACAAGGGCACCAAGCTCTATAGTGTCATCGACATTAACCAGGTGAATCCCGCCCTGGACGACGGTTCGGAGCAATTGGGGCGTCCCTTCAACGCCAAATTCCCGTTCCTGGGTGTGATCAACTTCCTCTCCAACGGCTATGAATCGAAATACCAGGGCTTGCAGATCAGCTACACGCAGAGGCCGTGGCACGGCCTCTCGATGGTGGTCGGCTACACCTGGTCGCACTCCATTGATCAGGCTTCCCTCAACCGCGGCCTGAACCCGCAGAATAGTCTCGATCCCGCCGCTGAATACGCCAGCAGCGATCTTGACATTCGCCAGCGCTTTACCCTTTCGTTGACCTACGATCTCCCCGGCATCAAGAGTTGGGGCCATCTCCTTGAGGGCTGGCAAGTCAACTCGATTGTGACCTTGCAGACCGGTTTGCCTTGGGGAGCCATCGATGGTTACATCAACGGAAACGATATCAGCCTTACCGGCGAATTTGCCGACCGTTGGAATTTCTTCGGTAGTCCTTCGGATTTCAAGGCCTCTTCCACCGGACCAATCCCCTATTTCTCAAGCGGCACACCGGACCCGATGGATCCCCTAGGTCCCACCGACCCGGCCTTTGCCATCAACAACCCTGCGTGCGTCGCCCACGCCTCGATGGCCGCGCTCCAATCCTTCGGATGCTACTTCAAGGGCTCTTCCGTTCTGGCGCCGCCGGATGCCGGGAACTTCGGCACCATGGGGCGCAATCTCTTCCGCGGTCCCAGCTACCACAACTGGGACTTTTCCATCATCAAGTCCTGGACCATTCGCGAAGGACTGGCCCTCCAGCTTCGCGGCGAATTCTTCAACATCCTGAACCATCCGAACTTCACCAATCCGTTTGGCGTCGGCGGTCAGCTCGGTAACGTGGATCCCTCGAATCCCGGATCCTTCGGGTTTGCGGGAGAAACGCCAGACGTGGCCGCGGCCAACCCGGTCATCGGTTCCGGCGGCCCGCGCGCGATTCAGATCGGGCTGAAACTAAAGTTCTGAACAACTACTCTTTCCAAAACGCAAAGGGCGCCGGAATTTCCGGCGCCCTTTGTGCTTCCAGATTTTGCCATCCTAGCGCGTTTTTGCGCGAAGGATCTCAATTCTAGCAGTTTCAAGTAATCATTTGGTTTGAGCTTCTTACGTGAAACTAAAGACTAAAACTACCAACTCCCCTCACGCCGCTCCCATCGATCTCCGGGCCTGGAAACATTCCCGGCAAAACACCGGGCGGCCTTGCGTCGGCCGGAAAGGAACTGTTGTCTCCTTCCCGCACTGGGAACATGTCGTTTTAGTCTCCGCTCGCGGCGCGGCCGCTCCACCTCCACCCGCTTCCGCTCGCTTCGCCTTGCACGCCTTGCAGCGCTTCGGCTCGTTCTTGAATCCCTTGTCGGCGAAGAACATCTGTTCGCCGCTGGTAAACACAAACTCGCCGCCGCACTCCGCGCACTTCAGCACCTTATCGTGGAATTCCATTTTGCCCCACCCCCTGGGCCCTATCGGGCGGGGGGCCGGGCTCTTCCTCGACGGGCCACGTTGTCAAATCAGACCTGTAACCGGGGGACGCCGG
>DATFSI010000063.1:0-5370 GCA_035262705.1 Candidatus Acidiferrum sp.
CGTGGTGGTGGAAGAAGTGCTGGGCAAGGACGAAATCGTCATCAAAAACCTCGGCGAATATCTGCGTCGCGTGAAGCTCTTCCCTGGCACGACTATCGCCCCTGATGGAAGCCTGATCTTGCTGATCGATTTGAACCGCCTAGTGTCCAGCGAACCGAACGAACGGCGAGCGGTGCAAGCCAGCGCCAGCGCGGCGCGCATCTTCGCTCCCGGCTCAGCGGCCGTCGCGCGCGGGACTATCCCCAGCGAGGCGATCGATCGCGTAGAGCAGGAACGCGTCATCGTGGTGGTAGATGATTCGATCAGCGTGCGCAAATTCGTGGGCCGCATGCTGGAAAAGAACGGCTATCGTGTGAAGATGGCCGCAGACGGCCTGGAGGCCGCAGAACTTATCGCCCAGCAAGGATGCCACCTGGTGATCACCGACTTGGAAATGCCGCGGATGACGGGTTACGAATTGATGGCGCAACTGCGGCAAAGTCCAACGACGCGGAGAATTCCGGTGATGGTCGTGACCTCGCGCGCGGGCGCCAAGCACCGCGACCGGGCCATGAAAGAGGGGGCGGTGGCGTTCCTGACCAAGCCAGTCCAGGAAGATCAGCTCCTGGCCTCGGTGGAACAACTGATCGGAACGGAGGCGGCACGTCCCGGCGTGCCGGTTGCCTAGAACAGTCATGGCCAGCTTCCCAGCCAAAAAGTTTCGCGTGCTCGTCGTGGACGATTCCGCGTTCATGCGCAAGGTGCTGGAAGCGATCTTTGTCGCCGATGGCGGTTTTCAAGTGGTGGGACAGGCGAAAGACGGCCGGGAAGCCATCGCGCTGACAGAGTCGTTGAAGCCCGATGTAATCACCATGGATTTGAACATGCCACACATGGACGGCCTGCAAGCGACGGCGCAGATCATGACCACCAATCCCAAGCCCATCGTGATCGTGAGTTCAGAAAGCAAGGAAGGCGCGGAAAGCACCTTGAAGGCGCTGGAGTATGGGGCTATCGATTTTGTGACCAAACCGTCGAGCGGCATCGACCTAGACATGCAGAGTGTAAAGGACGAGCTGCTGCGCAAGGTGCGGATGGCGGCGAAGGTGCGCGTGGTGCGCACGGCATCGCGCATCGCTGCGGCATTACAGGCTCCGCCAAAAGCGGGGGCCGCAACCAGCCCGCGGCCTGCTGCTGCACCCGCGGCGAATCCCGCGGGGGCTTCGGGCGACATGCGTTTCCCGGTGGTGGTGGTAGCGGCTTCAACCGGAGGGCCGGCAACCGTGATGCGGCTGGCGCCGGGTTTCACGAAGGATTTTCCGGCGGCGGTCATTCTGGTGCAGCACATGCCGGCGGCCTTCACGACGCAATATGCGGTGCAGTTGGCGGAGTTCACCGGAATACGCGTGAAAGAAGTAGAGGCGGGCGAGGCCATCCAACCGGGGACGCTGTACATCTGTCCCGGTGGACAACATCTGCGAGTTTCGCCGACGGGTCGGATGCAACTCGACGGAGCAACGGGACGCATTGAGGGTTACCTGCCGAACATCGATGTAACGATGGAATCGGTTGCGGCCTTTGCCGGAGCCATGAGCATCGGCGTGGTGCTAACGGGCATGGGAAGCGATGGCGCGCGCGGCTCGAAAGCCATCAAGACGGCGGGAGGTTACGTGGTGGCGCAAGACGAAGCCACATCGGTGATTTTCGGAATGCCGGCGGAAGTTATCAAGTGTGGCGCAACCGATCAGGTGCTGGGGATTGACGATATTTACGCTGCGATTGAAAAGCGCGTTCTGGCATTGAGCCGCTTGAGCCCCGTTGGAGCGCGCTAATGCAGCCAGGAGCGACGCGTAAAGCGCAGCCGGTGCGAACGGAACAGATCATATTGTTCCGTGCGAGCAGCCAGGTGTTCGCGATTTCGTCGGCTTCCGTGCAGGAAGTGCGCAGCGTCGACGGACTGGCGGGTTCTCCGAAGGAGATTCATGAGCCGAGTCTTCCCAAGGTGCGGCACATGTTCCGACGCGGAGAACGAAACGTGTATGTGGTAGTGGTGACCGCGCATTTCGGGCTTCGACCTTCGCAAGCTTCGTTGATTTTTCTGCTGCGCAAATCGAGAACCGCGCTGCTGGTGGACGGCATCGAGAAGATGACGACCATGACGCGGCTGCAGGCGCTTCCCGGCGCGTTTTGCCACGAGGAGAGGCTGTGGTACCGCGGGCTTACGGTGCTGGATCAGAGCGTGGTGCCAGTGGTGAACCCGGCGGGATTCCTGACCGAAGAAGAACTTTTCGTGCTGGACGCGGCGGCCGTCCGGATGGCTGAGGCTGGGGGACCGCCGACGGATGAGATGGGCTTGAACTTATGAACCATCCAGAGCAGCTCGATGCGCGATCCTGCGTGCTGCTGCGCCTGGGCGAACGCCGCTTCGCGTTGGCCGCGGAGCATATCGCGGAGTTGGTGGCGCCGAGCCGCGTATACCGGTTCGCGCACCGCACGCCAGGGATTGACGGGGTGATCCTGCGGCGAGGGCGGGTGGTTCCGGTGTGTGACGTGGCGGAGAGACTGGTGGGAAAGAAGCTGACGTACCGGCGTTTCTACCTGGTGGCGACGCGACGCCGCGGAGCAAACCTGGACTGGGTGGCGCTCCCGGTCAGCGGCGAATGCGAGTTAATTACCGCGGACCTGACCCCGGCGAGCGAATCCGACTCCCCGCACGTGGCCGCGTGGCTTTCCCACGACGGAGAAGTGATCGAGGTGCTGAACCTGGACGCGCTGACACCGGGAGCTTCTGGGGAAGCTGTGGTGCCGCATTCGGGGACGCCAGAGGCTCACGCATGATCGTGCCCGGCAAACCCGCGAGGATTCTTGTGATTGACAGCAACGTGCTGTTTGCCAAGCGGCTGGGGGATGCGCTGCGCCGCGAAGGGTTCCAGGTGACCACGGAAACGCAAGCTACCTATGCCCTGACGACACTGGAATACAATGCGCCGTCGGTTATTGTCTGCGCCACGAATATGCGGGAGATGGGGGCACTGGAGATCGCCAAGATCATCCATGCCGATCCGAAGAACGCTTCCCTGCCGATCATCGCCATGGGCGACGGCAGCCAGCGCGCCTTAATGGAATCGTTCCAGGCGGGTTGTGACGATTACATTGACCGGCGGCTGGCCCCCGCGGTCATTGCCAACCACATCAAGAACATCATCGTCAGCAAAATGGAAGGTTTCCAGCCCACACAGATGTTGGGGCAGGCGGATACCAGCTTGAGCGGCAATCTGACGCACCACGACCTGACCGGAGTGATGCAGATGCTCGGGCAAGCGCACCAGACGGGCGCACTGACCATTAACGCGAGCGAAACAGACGGGGTTTTATTTTATGATGCCGGCGAAATCACCCACGCTGAATGCGGAGCGCTGTTTGGGGACGAGGCGGTAATTCACATCCTAAAGAGCTGCGTGCAGTGCGGGTCGGGTGTCTACAAATTTATTTATGGAACGACTTCGGCACAGCGCACGGTTTTGCGTTCGGCGACGGACCTGATGCTGGACGCTATGCGCGAGTTTGACGAAGCGGGCAACCACGACATGGAAAGCGAAATCTCCGATTTGTTGACGGACAAGGAGGCCCCATGAGCGACGCCATCGTTTTGGCACAGCCGGGCGAGGCGGAAGCCAAGCGCACCCCGACGGTGTACTTCATCGATGACAGCGCGACCATGCGCGAAGTGATCAAGATCGCGTTTCGCCGCGAACACATCAACGTGATTACATGCGCCGATGCCGCCTCCGCGCTGGCGCAGTTCGAGGAGCGTCCACCGGATATCGTAATAACCGACGTGATCATGCCGGACACCGACGGGTATTCGGTTTGCAGCCAGGTGAAGCAAAATCCGCAATTCGCGAAGACGCCGGTGATTTTGATGTCCGGCGTGGTGAACAAGGGCGTAGCGGATCGCGCGGTGGCGGTGCAAGCGGATGAATTGATGCGCAAGCCGTTTCAGCCGCAGGAACTTCTTACCCGCGTGAAGAATTTGATTGGCCACGGCGGGCCCGCGCTGCAACAGCCAACCGAACGTCCTACGGCGGTGCCGACATTGAGCAGTTTGTTTGCGCCTCCTGTTCCACGTGTAGTGCCTCCTCCGCTTGCTGCCGTTCCCCTTGCGCCGCCTGCGGCCGAAGTGAGAAGCACGGAAGGGGCTTGGCCGCGGGCGCTGGCCGAGGCATTTGTGCCACAAGGAAATGCGGCCGCGCCGCAGCACCCAGTCGCCATACCGGCTGTGAGTTCACGCGCCGCTGGGAACGCTTCCGACCTGCAGAAGCTGCGGGTGGAAATTTCCCGCTTGGAACTGCTGGTGAAGAAGCTACAAACCGAGCTACAGATCGAACGCCAGTACAACCAGGCGCTGGAACTGCATGTGCGCACATTGACGCAAGTGGAATAGCGAGTCTGACGCCTCTGCGATCTGGCCCTACTCCACCGGGATACACGTCTCCGAATACAGACGCTTCATTAAAGCACCAAACCGGAGACGATCCTGCCCCTCGAGAGTGGAGAATTTCAATCCCATTCCGTAGCCTGGACTTACGTGACGCACCACGGTGTTGACACGAATCTGACCCTCACTCACTAGAAAGTGAAGTTCGACGAAAGAGCCCGGTTCTTTCCGAGAGGAAGTTTCAATGAAGATTCCGCCCAAATTAAGGTTTCGAACGCGCGACAGGTCGCCTTTACCATCGCAACTCCAAAAAGCATAGATATCATCGCTCGGTTCCGTGCGTGGAGTACCCCTTCGATAATAAGACACGTTCACGACTCCCCGAGAGCAACCCTCACAAGCCCGCAACGGCATTTTGCGGCCGGGTATGGCGGCTCTCAAAAAATGAACGTAGTGGAGGGAATGCTTAAGTACAAGCGGATATAAACCGCAAAGGCGAGTCCGGTAAATCCCGGAGGGTTGTGAATGTGGGGGCGCGGTGGGTTGGTTCAGGAGTTAGTCGCCGATTCAACTGAGAGGCCGTTGAAGAGGCGAAGACGGTTGAGGACGACCGCTCTTACGGCGTCGACGACGGTGGGGAGGACTTTGTAGGGGGCCACGGAGGTGGCGTCTTTTTTGAGGGATTCTTCGAGGGCTTTGCGCCAGGCGACGCGCAATTCGGTGTTGATGTGAATCATGGTGATACCGGCCTGAATGGCTTTGCGGAAATCGTCGTCATCTGTGCCGGAACCGCCATGGAGCGTCAGTGGCAGACCGACAGCATTCTTGATTGCGGCAATACGGGGAATGTCGAGGCGCTTGTGCTCGGCGCCGCGAATCATGCTGGGGAGCATGCCGTGGGTAGTACCCACCGAAGGTGAGAGCAAGTCCACACGTGTGGCGGCGATATAGTC
>DATFSI010000064.1:0-11950 GCA_035262705.1 Candidatus Acidiferrum sp.
AACCGGCTCAGCCGGTTGGGCGGCGTTCGAGGCGCCAAGCGCCGCGTCCACCAGTTGCAGGGCCTCTTCGACGATGTCGAGACCGTGGCGAAGTTCCTCTTCACTGATCACTAGCGGCGGGCAAACCCACAGCATGTTGAACCGGCTGAACGCGTAAACATGCTTGGATTTAAGATGCGCGGCGAGTTTGCCCATTTCGGGTGAAGTACCGTTGAAGGGCGCCAGCGGCTCGTGCGTGGCCTTGTCTTTCACCAGTTCCAGCACGCTGAACAAGCCCTTGTGGCGGACGTCGCCAACACACGCATATTTCTTTTTCATCGCTTCCAGGCGTGAAGCCAGATAGCGTCCCTGCTTTTCCACGTTCTCAAAGATTCTTTCTTCTTCGTAGATGTGCAGATTTGCCACCGCCGCGGCGCAGCAGACCGGGTGCCCGCTGTAGGTCAATCCGCCCCAGAGCATGTTCGTTTCGAAATGCCGGGCGATTTTGTCCGAAACAATCACCGCGCCTAGCGGCATGTAGCCACTCGTGAGACCCTTCGCGCAGGTGACAATGTCCGGCTTGATGCCGAAATGCTGCGTGGCCAGCCATTTTCCGGTGCGGCCGAATCCCGCCATCACTTCGTCGTCAACGAGCAGGATGCCATATTTGTCGCAAAGTGCGCGCAGCTTCGGATAGTAATCGTCCGGCGGGACCAGCAAGCCGTTCGACCCTGTGATTCCTTCCACCATGATCGCCGCGATCGTGGACGGACCTTCCATCTGGATCACTTCTTCGATGTGGCTGACGCATTCGCGATGGCAGGTTTCCACCTTTTGTCCAAACGGGCAGCGGTAACAATACGGATCAAAAACGCGCACGATGCCCGGGATGCCAGGTTCCACGGGCCAGCGCCGAGGATCGCCGGAGGCAGTCATCGAGCCCATCGTCGCGCCATGATAGCTGCGGTAACGCGTGATGATTTTGTCGCGCCCGGTCACCAGCCGCGCCATCTTCATGGCATTTTCATTGGCTTCAGCCCCGCCGAGAGTGAAGAACGCCTTTGCGAGCCCGGTCGCTTCCGCCAGTTTCTTGCCCAGTGCGCCGCGAGGTTCCGTCGCAAAACCCGGCCCGGCGAAGCAAAGCTCATCCACCTGCTTCTTGATGGCCTCAAGCATCTTGGGGTGCTGGTGTCCGACGTTCAGATTAATGAGCTGCGAGCTGAAATCCAGCCATTTGTTGTCGTCGCCGTCCCAAAACCAGACGCCTTGCCCGCGCTTCATGTGAATGGGATTCGAACTGCTCTGCACCGACCACGAAAACATCGTGTAGTCGCGATTTTCCTGTACGATTTTCTGCGATTTGGCGTCCATCTTCTTTTCCTTCCCTGCCGGTTCAGTTTCCCCGCAAAACCCAGTCCGCCGTTTTACTAGCCAGCTTGTCCAGCGCGGCTACGGACATCTCCAGGTGCTCTTCCCGGGTGTCCTCAATCTTGTTGTGGCTGATGCCACGCAACGACTGCGCAAACATCATAACCGTTGGAATGCCCGCGCGCGAGACCTCCGCGGCATCGTGCAGCGGCCCCGACGGCAAGCGGTGCGATGTGCCGGAGACCTCGCGCACCGCTTGCTCGCAGAGATCCAGCAGGTGCGGGTGGAACGGGATCGGCTCGATGCTCCAGATGCGCGACCATTCCACCGTGCAATTCTCTTCCCGTGCAAACCGCTGGCTCGCCTCTTGCGCTTCCTTGTACATTTGCGCGAGTACCTGCGCATCCAGATCCCGCTGGTCCAGGGTCGCTTCGGCCTGACCCACCACCGCTGTCACGATTCCGGGAAAGGTTTTCAGGCTGCCCATCGTGCACACCGCATCTTCATGTTTTCCGGCGATACTGCGGATTTCCAGCGCCAATTTGGCGGCCGCGGCCAGCGCGTCGCGGCGCTGCTTCATCGGCGTCGCCCCGGAGTGTGCCTCCTGCCCGTGGAACGTGATGGCATGCCGCTCCACGCCTTTCGTCCCGAGCACCACGCCCAGCGGCAGGTTCAGTTTTTCCAGCACCGGACCCTGCTCGATGTGCAATTCAAGATACGCAGCCGCGTTAGCGCGTTCCTTTTCCGCCTCGGGAAAACGGTCCATGTGGACGCCGCAGCGCCGCAAAGCCTCTTCCATCGTCGTCCCGTCGCGATCCTTGCGCACGCGGTCCGCGGTAATCGTGTGCGTTCCGGCGAACGCCGAAGAACCCAGCAGACTGCGGCCAAACCGCGCGCCTTCTTCGTCGGCCCAATCCACCAGACGAATCGTCAGCGGCGGCTTTCCGTGAAATTCGCTGGCGAAGCGCCGCAGCACCTCGAGTCCCGCGAGCACATTCAAGCTGCCGTCGAGCCACCCGCCGTTGGGCACGGAGTCGAGGTGCCCGCCGATCAACAGCGCTTTTTCACAAGCGCCACGAAGTGTGACCCAATTGTTTCCCGCAGCGTCGTAGTGATGCTCCACTGGGAGTCCTACCAGTTTTGTGGCAAACCACTTCCGCGCCCTTTGCCAGACGTCGGTCCACGCTACGCGCTGCGCCCCGTTTTCATCGGAGGTCAGCTCGCGCAGCTCCTTCAATTCCACGACAGTTCGTTCCGGATACAGGCTCATAACAGCTCTCTCAGAAATAGCTGGGTTCGCGCTGCAACATCCTCCCGCGGCCACGCTCGCCGACAAATTTCCCGTCGCGCACCTGCACCTTCCCGCGCACGGTGACCACCGACGGGCGGCCTTCGATCACCATGCCCTCGAATCCGCTGTAATCGTTATTGACGTGGTGCGCTTTCGCGGAGATAACACCTTTGTAGGCTGGATCGTAAATCACCAAATCTGCATCGCTTCCGATGGCGATCGTGCCCTTGCGGGGAAACAGCCCAAAGAGTTTTGCGGGCCGCGTGCTGGCCGCATCGATGAAGCGATCCATCTCCAGTCTGCCGCGCTTCACACCATAGGTATAGAGAAGGTTGATGCGATCCTCGATCCCCGGAATGCCGTTGGGAATGGCGGTAAAGGCATCCTTCCCCAGCAGCTTTTGCTGCGTGTCGAACGGGCAATGGTCCGTGCCGACCGTATCGATCAGCCCCCGTTCCAGCGCACGCCATAGCACTCCTAGATTTTGCTTCTCGCGCAGCGGCGGCGACATCACGTGTTTCATCCCCTCCACGCCAGGACGCTCCGCATAAGTTTTATCAAGCAGGAAATGCGGAATCACCGATTCGACGAAAACTTTTACTCCCCGTTCTTTCGCCGCCAGCGCCGCCTTCAGCGCCGGTTCGCACGACAAGTGCACTACATATCCGGTAGCCTTCGTGTTTTCCAGGAACGTCGCAAAACGCCCCGTCCCTTCGGCTTCGACCGATTCCGGCCGGCTTGCCTCGTGCCACTCTGGCCCAATCTTTCCTTCGCCCAGCAGCTTTTCCTGCAACTGCGCCACAAGCTCCGCGTTCTCGCAATGCGCCGTTGTAATAACGCCCAGTTGCCGCGCCAACCGAAGCGTCTGGTACATCTCCTCGTCAGTCACACCAAAGAAATTCTTGTAAGAAAGAAAAATCTTGAAGGACGAAGTGCCGTCCGCCACAATCTCGCGCAACTGTCCCGGCGTTTCCTTCACGAATTTCGTCACGGACATGTGGAAGGCATAGTCGCAGGCGCTCTTCCCTTCCGCCTTCAATTTCCACAATTGATAGCCCTGTAGCGCGTCATCGTTACGGTTGGGGCAGCACATCTCGATGTACGTCGTCGTCCCGCCAATCAAAGCCGCGATGCTTCCTGTTTCATGCGTGTCTTTCGCAAACGTCGCCATGAACGGCAAATAAATATGCACGTGGGGATCGACAAAGCCCGGAAAAATCAGCTTTTCGGCAGCGTCAATAATCTCGGTCCCTGGAGGCGCGTCGAGATTCCGTCCGATGTGCGTGATGGTTTCATTCTCAACGAAAATATCCGCGCGCTCCCGCGCGCCGACGGTCACGATTTCGCCATTCTGGATCAGCAACGCCATCGAAAACTCCCCGCGCTTAATGAATATGAATCCCCATCTTCTCCCGGTAGGCCTTCATTTTCTCCCAATCCTCGGTCACGTCGCGCTGTTTCCGCGAAAGCTCGTCCCAGGTTACCGAAGGACGGTCCGGCGACTCCTCCACCATCTGGATGCAATTGTCCACCGGGCAAACGTTGAAGCACAGCCGGCAGCCCACACAATCCTCTTCGCGCACGCGCACCATCGGACGCGTGTGCACCGCAGCTTCCTTCCCGTTCGAACGCACATCGTAGCTGCCCGGCGGCACCACGCTGCCGTCTTTCGCGATCAGGTCGATGCACTGGTGTGCCGTGTCGTTGCACGCTACATAACAGAGGTCGCAGTGGATACATTTCTCCTGGTCAATCCGCGCCACGGCCTTAAATGACAGATCAAAATCCTTGAAGTCGGACACGCGATGCACGCTTTTCCCCACCACGTCCGAGATTTTCTGGAATTCCTTCTCGTCCATCCAGTTGGAGAGCCCGTCGCACAAATCCTCGATGATTCGGAAGCCGTAGTGCATCACCGCGGTGCAAACCTGCAGGCTGCTCGCGCCCAGCAGCAGAAACTCCGCCGCATCCGGCCAAGTGGAAATTCCGCCCATCCCGGAAATAGGCAGCTTCGATTCCGCAACCACGGAATCGGTGCACAGCGACGAAAGCATATTCAGCGCAATAGGCTTCACCGCCGGCCCTGCATACCCGCCATGCCCGCCCTTGCCGCCTATGTTCGGAACAATTTGCAGCGTATCCAGGTCCACACCAATGATCGAATTGACCGTATTAATCAACGAAAGCGCATTCGCTTTCGCCGCCACCGCCGCGCGCGCGGGCATCCGGATATCGGAGATATTCGGAGTCAGCTTTACAATCACCGGAATCTTCGCGACCTGCATCACCCAACCGGTGATCTGCTCGCAATATTCCGGCACTTGGCCAACAGCCGCGCCCATCCCGCGCTCGCTCATGCCATGCGGGCAGCCGTAATTCAACTCGATCCCGTCGGCCCCCGTGTCCTGAATCTTCTTGATGATTTCGTGCCACGCTTCTGGCTTCGATTCCACCATGGCCGAGACAATCACCGCGCGGTCCGGCCATGCTCGCTTCACTTCACGAATTTCGCGCAGGTTTTGTTCCAGCGGCCGGTCGGAAATCAGCTCCACGTTATTGATCGCCAGCATTTTCTGGTTGCCGTAATGCCACGCGCCGTAGCGGTTCGAAACGTTCAGCACCGGCGCGCCAATCGTTTTCCACACCGCGCCGCCCCAGCCCGCTTCAAACGCGCGGTGCACCTGCGCGCCCGAGTTCGCCGGCGGCGCTGAGGCTAGCCAGAACGGGTTCGGCGAGCGAATCCCTGCAAAGTTGATGCTCAAATCAGCCATGGCCCACCAGCCTTTCGTGAATCGCGCGCGCCGCCAGCTTTCCGTCCTGCACCGCCATCACCGTGGACGCGGACCCAAACGCGCGGATGCAGTCGCCGCCCGCATACACGCCCGGCAAACTGGTCTGCAGGATCTCATCCACCGCGATATAGCCTTTTTGTGTTTTCAAATTCAGCCGAGCTGCCAGCGATGGCTTTTCCTGTCCAATCGCTTTCACCACCTGATCCGCCGGAATCACAAAGTATGAGCCTTCCACTGGCATCGGCGCCGGACGTCCCGATGCATCCTTGTGCCCGAGAGCCATGTGCACGCACTCCACTCCGTCCACGCGGCCGTTCTTCACCTGCACGCGGATCGGTTGCGAAAGAAATTCAAACCGCACGCCCTCTTTCTTAATGAAGTCGTATTCGTGCGGATAAGCGGTCATTTCGCTGGCCGTCCGGCGGTAAATCATCGTCACGTGTTCCGCGCCCAGGCGCTTGGCGATGGTCGCGCAGTCGATCGCCGTGTTCCCCGCGCCGATGACCACCACGTTCTTTCCCACCTTCATGGCGTCGCCGTTCATCTTGCTCTGCTCGATGTATACCAGGCCGTCGAGAATGTGTTCCTCACCGGGAATTCCCAGATTCGGAGTAGCACCAAGCCCCAGGGCAAGAAAGATTGCCTCGAATTTGGATTGCAACTCCGCCATCGTCAGGTCCTTGCCGATTTCTCTATGCGTCTCGATACGCACGCCCAGTCGCTCGATCATGGCCACTTCAGAAAGCGAAATCGGCACCGGTTCGCGTAGCCCGATGATGCCAAACGTCGAGAGACCCCCTGCCAGATTGCGTTTCTCAAACAGCGTAACCTGGTGCCCTTTTTTGGCGAGTTCTCCGGCGCAGGAAAGACCCGCGGGCCCTCCGCCCACCACGGCCACCTTTTTCCCGCTCGGCTTGATCGTCAGGAAAACATCTACCCCGCGCGAATATACATGGTCCATCGCGTAGCGCTGCAGTCGCCCGATGGCAATGGGCTTGTGTTCCGCCCCCAAGACACACGCGCCTTCGCACAATTCCTGTACCGGGCAGACCCGCGCGCAGGTGGCGCCCAACAGATTCGACTCCAGAATCGTTCTCGCCGAACCCAACAGATTTGCGCTATTGATCTTCTTGATGAATTTGGGGATATCAATATGCGTGGGACACGCATGGGTGCACGGCGCGTCATAGCACATCAGGCAGCGGGCCGATTCCACCAGGGCTTCGTGCTTGGTCAGCGGCGGCAGCGCCTCTTTCAGCGCCTCGCGATCCGCCGTCCACGCCGCATTCTCGTTCACGACACCCTCCCGACAGCCCGCTAAACGCTTTGAATCTTGCAGAAAATACGGAAAGGAAAAAGGTTAAAGCTGCGGCCTGCGGCTTTCAATCTTCTTTTTCCTTGGCTATTCCGCCGCCAGAGACCCGGTCAGTTGCATGAAACTATAGTACAGGGCTCCAGAAACGAGAAACCCCACGAACCATGCGTAATCGTACAGCCAGCGCACCGCCGGAACCCCCAGGCCCACCAGCGCCACGCCTACCCCGATGCCCAGGGCCAACAAGGCGCGGCCATTGAATCCGCCGCCGTACTCGTAGATTCCTCCGCGCTTGTATAGGTCCTCGAGCGTCAGCCGCCGCTTTCGCACCAGGTAATAGTCGAAAATCATGATTCCGGCGATCGGCCCCAGCAGTGCGGAGCATCCCACCAGCCAGCCAAAAATGTACGAACTAAAATCCGTCATCAGCTTCCACGGCATCATCAGGATGCCCACAACCCCGGTGATGAGTCCCCCGGTTCGAAACGAAATCAAGCTCGGCCGCAAATTGGAAAAATCATTCGAGGGCGACACCACATTAGCTGCGACGTTGGTGTTCAACGTCGCAATCAGCAACGCAATCAGCGCCACCAGCGCCACAAACGGTTGATTAAACTTCCCCAGCAGCACCACCGGATCCCAGATCGGTTCGCCAAACAGCACTGCAGACGCCGATGTTACCGCTACGCCAATGAACGAGTACAGGGTCATCGCCGTCGGCAATCCTATCGCCTGCCCCGCCATCTGCGCCTTCTGCGATCTTGCGTAGCGCGTGAAATCCGGAATGTTGAGCGCCACCGTGGACCAGAAACCCACCATTCCCGTCAGCGCGGGGATGAAAAAACGCACGAATTCGCCGGTAGTGTGGAACTTGCTGTCCGAGTGCAGCACCGGGCCAAACCCGCCGGCCTTGCGCGTGATCCATCCAAGAAGCAGCAGGCCGACAATCAACATGAACGGCGCGCCGATGCCTTCGAGGAACTTGATCGTCTCGATGCCCTTCCAGATCACGAACATGTTGATGCCCCAGAAAAAGAAAAAGCAAACCCAATGGGCCCCAGGCAGATTCCCCGCCGCCGGCCACACGATGCGCAGCATCGAATAAATCGCTTGTCCTCCAATCCACGACTGGATCCCAAACCAGCCGCAAGCCACCAGCGCGCGCAGCACCGCCGGCACATTCGCTCCCCGCACTCCAAACGAAGCGCGCACAAACACAGGAAACGGAATCCCGTACCGCGTTCCGGCGTGAGCGTTCAGCAGCATCGGAATCAGCACAATCAGGTTTCCCAACAAAATCGTGCCAACCGCCTGCACCCAGTTCATCCCGCCCGCGATCAAACCTGACGCCAGCATATACGTGGGAATGCACACGCTCATCGCCACCCACAGCGAGGCGTAGTTGTATGTGCCCCAGGAGCGTTTTTCGATGGGAATCGGCGCAAGATCGTGATTGTAAAGTGAGGGATCGACGTTGGTCAGCTGCATTGCCACCCCGGCGGGAGACACCCGACGAGGCGTCAGCCTATCGAAAGCCGCGCAAAAATGCTAGTTTTTGGGAGATGGCACGGAGGGGTGAAACGGAACGGCGAAAAAAAACGAAGCCTAGACAAATAGAGGGGGCAGGAAATCGTCCAAACATAAAAATGGGGGCGAACCGGCTCCTCGCTCGGCTCGCCCCTGGAGACTAGAGGGCAGTGACGTTCGCAGCCTGTAGGCCCTTGGGGCCCTTGGTGACTTCGAACTCAACGGCCTGACCCTCGTTCAACGACTTGTAGCCGTCGGACTGGATCGCGGAGAAGTGCACGAAGACATCTTCGCCGGACTGGCGCTGAATGAAGCCATATCCCTTGCTGGCATTGAACCACTTGACTGTTCCTTGTTCTTTCACTGTGTTTCCTATTCTGTACTTTTGAAATTATTTGCTGCTTCTCGACTGCCTCCAGCCGTAAAGCAAAAAAGGCCGCGAGTTTGAACTCGCAGCCCCTCTAAAATCGAATCTAAAGGTGATACAAGAGCAACAAACGCAACTCCATAATAACACACTTTCCCGCCCGCGCCACAATCTTTTTCTGTCCTCCTGTACAGGTGCCCCTCCTCGCAATCCGCTGGCGATTTTTTCCGGAAATCCCCTTGTTAATGATAAAGTCTCTTTTGACCATGAGCCTCCGCACTCTTATCGAAAGCGATCGTACCTTCCATCAACCCGTCAATTGGGCCGTCACCTCTTTCATGATCGCCCTGCACCTTTGCGCCCTCGCTGCGATTTTCTTTTTCAGCTGGTCCGCGTTGATTCTCGCCATCGTGATGTGGTGGGTTGCCGGCAGCCTCGGCATCGGCATGGGCTATCACCGCCTGCTCACGCATCGCGGCTACAAGACCCCCAAATTCATCGAGTACATCCTCACCACCTGCGGCACGCTGGCCATCGAAGGCGGCCCCATCTCATGGGTCGCCACTCACCGCATCCATCATCAGAATACTGACAAAGAAGGCGATCCCCATTCCCCCCGCGACGGCGGCCTTTGGTCCCATATCGGCTGGATCATCACCGGCCGCGCCATGCACCAGGACCGCTCCGAACTTCTCCCTTACGTGCCCGACCTCCGCAAGGACAAGTTTCATCTCTGGATCAGCAAGTGGCACATCGTCCCCTCAGTTATCCTCGGGATCATCTTCTTTGCCATCGGCGGCTGGTCCTGGGTCTTTTGGGGCATGTTTGCCCGCATTGTTGTTAGTCTTCATGCCACCTGGCTGGTGAACTCCGCCACCCACATGTGGGGTTCGCAGCGCTACGAAACCGGCGACAGCTCCACCAACAGCTTCTGGGTTGCCATTCTCACCTTCGGAGAAGGCTGGCACAACAACCACCATTTTGAGCCCCAGGCCGCCCGCCACGGCCACGCTTGGTATGAGGTGGACGTGAACTGGTACGGTATTTTTGCCCTCAAAACGCTGGGGCTAGCCTGGGATATCAAGCGGCCACGGCTGGCAGCCGAAGAGGTCGTCCCGGCTCCCGCCGCCGATTAGCGGAGCCTTTTCTACAGCAAACCCGCGCAACAAGTCGTTTGTTTGGCGGAATTTCGGGTTTCCCTGCCCTTTTCTGTACTCGCAGGGTCCCAAAAACTGTAACTATTGACAGTTCCCTTATCTTGTTTTGTCCGACATCATTTTGCTGTGTGTGAGGCCAACACCGTCTGCTCCTCCTGGACTTCCTCGCCATTTCCGGTGTCCGCCTCAGGATGTGCTTCCTTTCGAGCAGCCCGCGCTGATGGCAAGATCGTTTCGTTCTTTTTGGCGGAGCGGAGTGCTTTCAGAAATTCTTGGGCGGAGAATTTCTGAGCGGCGCAGGGTTGCTCGATAGTCAGCACCTCCTAATACGCAAGTTTGCCCAGTCCCCAATCCCCTGAATCTCCTTTTGAACTTCTCCCCCTTGCTGTATCCTTTTTTGCGCGTTTGGGTCTTGCTGTGTCCCCGGGAGATGCGGTGTGTCGGAGGTTTTTTTCATGGGCAAAACGCGGATCTTGCTCGCTGACGATCACACCCTGGTTGCCGAAGCCATCCAGCGGCTCCTCGAGCCGGAGTTTGAAGTGGTGGGTGTGGTCGCTGACGGGCGTTCCCTAGTCCGCGAAGCCTGTGCTTTGAAACCCGATGTAGCCCTGGTCGACCTGAACATGCCCCTGCTCAACGGCCTCGACGCCAGCGAACAATTGAAGGCCGCGAACCCCGGCATGAAAATCATTGTCCTGACCATGAATGAGGACGCGGAAATCGCCGCCCAGACCATGCGCACCTGGGCCTCAGGCTATCTACTGAAAAAGTCTGCCGGCTCTGAACTCGTCAAAGCCGTCCGCGAAGTCCTGCGCGGCGGCAAATACATCACCCCGGCCCTGGAAGAAGTCCTCGCTGAGCTCGCCGCGCGCGAGCCACGCTCTCCCGAAGCTGGCCGCGTGCTCACCCAGCGCCAGCGGGAAGTCCTGCAACTCCTCGCAGAAGGTCGCACCATGAAGGAAGCTGCCGCCATCCTCAACGTGGCCGCCCGCACTGTCGCTTTCCACAAATACCGCATCATGGAGGACTTCGGCCTCGCCAACAATTCCGAACTCCTCCGCTTCGCCATGAAGCAGCGGGTGGTCAATCAGAACTGATTCGATGCTTGTGCCCGCACATGCCCAAGTTTCGGTTGTAAAGGACCATCGCAGGCTCACTTATACTATAAACACTTAGGAATGTCCCTAATTATACTTGGAGTGTGAAACGTGTTTCCTGGCCATTTTGGCGGTTGTGGAGGACTTCCCGCACAGAGAGGATCGATAATGCAAGACGCCAACCCGGATACCTACGCAAAGCTAATCCGCCTGCTGGATGAATGCGGAGCGTCCTACCGGCTGCTTGATCATCCGCCTGAAGGGCGTACCGACATCGTGAGCCAATTCCGTGGTCACCATCCCAGCCAGGCGGCAAAGTGCATCATGGTCATGCTCAAATTGGGCAAGAAAGAAACAAAATATATTCTGGCGGTCGTGCCCGGCGATCGCCGCCTCGATCTGCAAGCCCTGAAGGTTCTTTTCGCGGCGACTTACATTTCGTTCGCGTCTGCGGAAATTGCCGAACGCCTGGCGGGAAGTCCCGCGGGCACGATCCTACCCTTCGTGATGAACCCGGGTGTGGAACTGATCGTCGATCCGTCCCTACGAGAACTAAGCGTCCTGTACTTCAATGCGGCGCGCCTCGACCGCTCCATGGCCTTGAACACGGGGGACTATTTGGCGATTGCCAAACCGCGGTTCGCGGCCATCGCTGCTCCGCCCGGAGGAAACGACATATAGGTAGCAGGACGTCTCGACCGTTAGAAACTCGCGTCTATCGCGCGCTTGGCCGCGCGAATCGCCGTCTCATCTCGTCTATAGAACGTCCATTGCTTGATGCGCTTTGCGCGCAGCAGTCCGGCCCGCACCAGAAGATTCAGGTGATCGCTCGCCGTGGGCTGACTAACGCGCAACTTGCGAGAGATGAGCAGTCCACATACACCGTCCTTCACCAAATCCCCATCCTTCTGCGGTGGGAAATGCTTTCCGGGGTCCTTCAACCAGAAAAGCACCTGCTGCCGGCGTCCATTTGCCACGGCTTTCAATATAGCGTCTACGCTCATATAGGAACTTTCCTAATTCTATTTTACGAAACCCAACAGCGCAAGCAGCGTGC
>DATFSI010000065.1:0-3585 GCA_035262705.1 Candidatus Acidiferrum sp.
CAGCGCACCACAAACGACGTGTCCCGACTGACCTCACGAATCCTCGTGCCGGCGACGATCTTTACATTCGCCGCTCGGCACTCGGCCTCCAGCATGGTCACAATCTGGCTGGCCGAATGATCGCAAAACAACTGCCCCAGCGTCTTTTCGTGGTACGGGATCCTGTGCTTCTCCACCAGCGCGATAAAATCCGCTGGTGTGTAGCGCGCCAGCGCGGACTTGGCAAAATGCTGGTTCCGCGAAAGAAAATTCCTCGGCTGGCAATGAAGATTCGTGAAATTACATCGCCCGCCGCCGGAAATCAGGATCTTTTTCCCGATTTTCTGCGCGCGCTCCAGCACCACAACCCGCCGTCCGCGTTTGCCGGCTTCAATGGCGCACATCAGCCCTGCCGCCCCTCCGCCCAGCACCACCACGTCAACCTTGGCCAATCCCTCTCCTTGCCGCGGCCACCGCAATTCTTTTGCTGACAGTCCTCCGTCCACGCGTGTATACTGCCTTTTCTAGCAGTCCACTTCAAGGCGCGTGCGAAGAGCGCCGCAAGGACGGAACAATGTTCATCGCACGAATGGCCGCTGTCCTCTAAAGTCGCTCCGCCTTCCAGGCGGATTCCGCAAGCCGCGTTTCCCTACTAACCGCCTTCCGCGCCGGCGCATCCTCTTTTTATTGCGCCCGCGCAGACCGTGCAGGTATCTATGTCCGTGCAGGAAGTACAACCCGAAGTTATTGCCGCTGGCGCCGCCGCGCCGCAATCGCTCTGGTCCTCGGTAGCCGAGGCCCTGCGAGGCACCCATCAGGACTTCACCAGCGGCAGCCTGAACCGCGCCATCCTTTTGCTGGCCATACCGATGGTCCTCGAAATGGTGCTGGAGTCTCTCTTCGCCGTCGTGGATGTGTTTTGGGTTGGCCGCCTCGGTGCCGATGCCGTGGCAACCGTTGGCCTGACGGAATCGCTCCTCAGCCTGGTCTTCGCGATCGGTCTCGGCTTGAGCCTTTCCACTACTGCAATGGTGGCGCGCCGCATCGGCGAAAAAGATCCGGAAGGCGCCGCCGTCGCGGGGGCACAGGCCATCTTTATCGGCTTTGGCGTTTCCGTGCTAGTGGGGATTCCCAGCCTGATTTACGCCCCGCACCTGCTGCGCCTGATGGGTGCATCTCCGTCCATAGTGGCAAGCGGCAGCGGCTACGCGCGCATCGCTCTTGGCGGAAGCGGAGTGCTGATGTTTCTGTTTCTCAATAACGCCATCTTCCGCGGCGCGGGCGATGCGGCGATCGCCATGCGGCTGCTGTGGGTGTCGAACATCATTAACCTGATCCTCGACCCGTGCTTCATTTTTGGGTTGGGACCGTTTCCAAAACTTGGGGTGACCGGCGCGGCTCTGGCCACCTTCACCGGCCGCGGCATCGGCGTCCTCTACCAGTTTTACCGCCTGCTGCGCGGCACCGAGCGCATCCGCATACTGCGCGCGCAGGTCCGCGTGAACTGGCAGGTCTTACTCCGCCTGCTGCGCGTTTCACTCACCGGCATCCTGCAATTCGCCATTGCGCATACCAGCTGGATCGGACTGGTACGCATCATCAGTGTATTCGGCTCTGCAGCGCTGGCCGCTTACACCATCGCCATTCGCATCCTGATCTTCGTCATCATGCCGTCGTGGGGCCTCAGCAACGCCGCCGCAACCCTGGTGGGGCAAAATCTGGGCGCGCGAAAGCCTGAACGCGCGCAAATCTCCGTCTGGCGCACTGGGTTTTACAACATGCTGTTCCTCGGTGGCGTCGGCGTTTTCTTCATGATTTACGCCACGCCGGTGATCCGCCTGTTCACCAATGACCCGGAAGTTGTGCCGCTCGCCGCGTCGTGCCTGCGCATTCTCAGCTACGGGAATATCGGCTACGCGTACGGTATGGTGATGTTGCAGGCCTTCAACGGGGCGGGCGACACCGTCACTCCGACGATCGTGAATTTTTTCGGCTTCTGGCTGCTGGAGATCCCCCTGGCTTTCTTCCTGGCGTTGCGCGCGGGTTGGCAGGCCAACGGGGCTTATGTCTCCATCGTTGTGGCGGAGTGCTCCATCGCCCTGGCGGGTGTGCTGCTGTTCCGCCGCGGCAAATGGAAAGGCCAGCAAATTTGAAATATTTGCAGGTTTTGTAGGGCCGGCCTTCTGGTCCTGAGCGAACGCGAAGGACGGCTGCTCACAACTGACTTAAGGTAAACTTACCGCTATGGCGCATGCGGTCATGTCTCCGCGGCTTCCCTTGCCTCCGGGTCCCAAGGGAATGTTCTTGCTGGGCAGCGCTCAGTCGCTGGCCCACGGCTGGCCTGGGCATTCTTCAAACTGTTATCGCGAGTATGGAGACATTGTCTTCTACCGTTTCTTGCACGTTCCTATCTGCCAGCTTACCCATCCCGACCACATTGAAATGGTGTTGGTCCGCAATGCCGCCAATTTTCAGAAATCCCGGGATTACCGGGCGTTGCGATTCATTCTCGGAAACGGGCTGTTGACCAATGAAGGCGCTTCCTGGCAGAAGCAACGGCAACTGATTCAGCCCGCGTTTCGTCACGAAAATATCGCGCAGTATGCGGAAATCATGGCCGATTCCACCGCCACGCATCTCGCGCGTTGGAAAGACGGCGAGCATCGCGATCTCCATCACGAAATGGCCGAACTTACGCTGGATATCGTGACCAAATCCCTGTTCGGCACGAAACTCGCCCATGACGCGCGCGGCATCGGCGAAGAGATTTCCGCGGTCATGGAACGCTTTTTTGTCCTGGCTGCGCTGAGCTTTCTTTTGCCGGACGGCATAGCGGCCCCCAAAACACCGCGGCTTCTCCGCTCCAAGAAAAATTTGGATGTCGTAGTGACTTCCATCATCCGGCAACGCAAGACTAGCAGGACCACGGCAAACGACCTTTTGCAACGCTTGCTTGATGCCCAGGACGAACAGGGCTCACGCATGAGCGACGAACAGCTTCGCGAGGAAATCATGACACTGTTCCTGGCTGGCCACGAAACCACCGCCAACGCTCTTACGTGGACCTGGTATCTGCTGGCGCAAAATCCGCAGGTGGAACACGCTTTAGCCGCGGAACTCGATGGAGTTCTCGGCGGGCGTGCGCCAACGCTGGCTGACTTGCCGCGACTTCCTTACACGGAAATGGTGGTAAAAGAATCGATGCGCCTGTATCCCCCGGCCTGGGGCATAGGCCGGCGTGCGCTGCAGGAGTTTGAATTGGGGGGATACCGTATCCCCGCGCGAACCAATGTTCTGATCATGCAGTGGCTGACGCACCGCGACCCGCGCTTTTTCCCCGACCCGGAGCGCTTCGACCCCGAACGCTGGCGCGACGACCCTGTCCGGAAAGGGAAAATTCCGCGCTTCGCTTACTTCCCTTTCGCTGGCGGGCCACGCGTGTGCATCGGCGCGGGATTCGCGATGATGGAAGCCACACTGCTCCTGGCCACCATTGCACAGCGTTATCGCTTCTCGCTGGCGCCAAACGCGGTGGTCACTCCGCTGTTTTCCGTCACCCTGCGACCCAAGCACGGCCTGCCCATGCAACTCCACCGCCGTTAACCG
>DATFSI010000066.1:0-11191 GCA_035262705.1 Candidatus Acidiferrum sp.
ATGCAATTCGTCCGCGATCGCCAGCGCTGCTAGCACTGCTACTTTCTGGGAATCCACAGTTCGCGCCACAGCGGCAATCAGCCGCATCTTTTCGTCCACGTAGGCGGCGATTTTCCGGATGTACTCTTCATCGAGGTCGCCCTGGATCGGATAAACCTGGTCGTAAATTTCCACCTTGATGCTCGGACTCATCTTTACCTCGCTAGTAGATGTCGCCTACTGTGACCAGTTCGTCGGATTGCGGTCCCACCGGTGTGCGCGCAGTTTCTTGTGCAAATCCAGCGGCAGGGGACCAGCCTTCCCCGCAGCCACATTTGCCTCCACATTTTTCAGCTTGCGCATCCCCGGAATAATCGTGCTCACACTAGGATTGTTCAAAATAAATCGCAACGCCATTTCCGCCATCGTGCTGCCCGCCGGCACCAATGGCCGCAGTGCCTCCGCGTGTGCCACGCTCGACTTCAGGTTTTCCGGTACAAAATAGGTGTTGCGCCAGTCCTCCGGCGGCCATGTGGAATCAAGCGTTAACGTTCCCGTCAGCGTGCCTTCGTCAAACGGCACGCGCGCGATCACCGCGGTCCCTTTCATGCGGCAAATGGGGAAGAGCGCATCCTCCGGGCTCTGGTCGAAAATGTTGTAGATCACCTGCACCGCCTCGGCGTGCCCCTCGAGCACGGCGCGGATTCCGTTGTAGGGCTCCCAGCGGTTCACGCTCGGCCCGAACGCGCGCACCTTACCGCTCTTTTTCATCTTTTCAATGGCGCGCGGCAGGCGCTCATCGTTCAACCAGCGATCTTCCCAGGTGTGCATCTGCATCAGGTCAATCGTCTCCGCGCCAAGATTCTTCAGGCTTTTCTCGACGTACTGTTCGATGTACTCCGGCGGATAGCAATCGTCGAGCATGAAGTCTCGGCGGCTCGGCCAGCGGCGGTTCTTCGGCGGAATTTTTGTGGCGATGTATAAATGGTTGTCGGGCCCACCTACCGAGGCGTTTCCTTTGAACTGGCGCAAAATCTGTCCAAGAATCTGTTCGCTTTTTCCGTCCCCGTAAGCCCAAGCGGTATCGAAAAAATTGCAGCCGAATTCCACGGCCCGCCGTAACGAGGCCACGGACTCGGAGTCGTCAGATCCTGTCCATCCCGCCAATCCCCACATGCCGTAGCCGATTTCGCTGACCTTCCATCCCGTACGCCCAAACTGCCGGTAATTCATTGCCAGGGTCTCCTTGTTTGCGCTGCCATTGTAGCGGAGGCGTGTGTTACGCGCGAGTTACACCGCACGGCCTTTCAATTTGTCGCCGGCCGCCGGGGATGCCACAATGGTTCCCTATGCCTACGACCAAAATTTCTATTTTGTCTACCTTCGCCGCAGGATTTTTCCTGGCAAGCGCCGCTTCGGCGCAGCAAACTCCCGCGGCGAACACCACGACTACTCCGCCCGCGGCGGCAAAGCCCGCAACCGCGGCGAAACCAGCGCAAACTCCGGCGGCCAAATCCGGCACGGCCACTTCCGCGAAAACTGCGCCTGCTCCGCTTACTTTGTCCACGCAGAAGCAAAAAGTCAGTTATGCCCTGGGCATGGGGCTCGGCAAGAACCTCAAGCGCGACTCGGTGGAAGTCGATCCGGCGATTATTCTCCGCGGATTGAAGGACGCGATCGCCGGCAACAAACCTTTGCTGACCGACGAGGAAGCGAAGAACGTCATCGTGGAGCTCAACAACGAGCTTCGCGCCAAGGCGGAAGCCAAGACCAAAGCCACGGCGCTGGAAAATAAGATGAAGGGAGACGCCTTCCTTGCCACCAATAAAGCGAAGGAAGGAGTGGTCACTCTTCCCAGCGGCCTGCAATACAAGGTCATCACCCAAGGCACCGGTCCGAAGCCGACGGCTGATGACATTGTCAATTGCAACTACCGCGGCACCTTGGTTGACGGCACCGAATTCGACAGTTCCTACAAACGCGGACAGCCCCTGAAGATTCCCGTGGGCGGCGTGATCAAAGGGTGGACGGAAGCTTTGCAGTTGATGCCTGTTGGCTCCAAGTGGCAATTAGTCATTCCGTCCGATCTCGCCTATGGCGAGCGCGCTCCGAGTGCCATCGGCCCCAACTCCGCTTTGATCTTCGAAGTAGAACTCCTCTCGATCGAACCAAAGCCGGCCAAGGAAACTCCAAAGGAAGAAGCTCCGAAGCAACCGCAAGCGGAAGAAAAAGCTCAGCCTCCGCAGGCACAGCCGCCAAAGGAAACTCCAAAGGAACAGCCGCAGGCTCCGCCACAACCCAAGCCGCAATCCTGATCTCGTTGCAAATTCAAAATGCCGCATTCCGCAAAAGGCAATGCGGCATTTGCTTTTCACCGCGAAATATTGAACTGCGATATGATTCCAGCGCGCCTACCTATAGGAAAATACTCCCTGGAGAAAAACCCACGTTGCCGGCTACTTTTTCCCACCCCAGCGCGCCTGAGAATGTAATTCACACAAGCCCATCTTTTTGGTCTCACGAGACTGTCCTGCTTTGCTGTCTCGCTCTAGTCACCGTGGTATTCCACATGCTCATCGGACAGCGATACGGCTTCCACCGCGACGAACTCGCAACGCTGGACGACGCCGGTCATCTCGCCTGGGGCTACGTCGCCTACCCGCCGGTCACTCCGTTTTTCGGGCGAATCTCGTTGCTCCTGTTCGGCCCGACGCTGCCAGGGTTCCGCCTGTTCGCTGCGCTGGCTCAGGGCGTGGCCCTGGTCCTGACGGGCCTGATGGCGAAAGAAATGGGCGGAGGGCGTAGCGCGCAAATGGTGGCCGCGTTCGCCGGTGTCCCATTTTGCCTCGTCGGTGGGACGCTCATGCAATACGTCTCGTTTGACTATCTTTGCTGGGTGCTGGCGGCATACTGCGTGGTACGCCTGCTGCAGTCGGACGATGCGCGCTGGTGGCTGGCCATCGGCGCCGCTATCGGCTTCGGCATGCTTTCAAAGTACACCATGGGCGTGTTCGCCATCGGCATTGTCGCCGGTGTTGTGCTCACTGCCGCGCGCCGGTATCTTCGCAGCCCATGGCTATGGAGCGGCGTAGCGATGTCCATTCTGATTCTTCTGCCAAATGTGCTTTGGCAGGTTCACAACCATTTCGTCTCAGTGGAGTTCCTGAAAAACATTCATGAACGCGACATCCGAATCGGGCGCACCGCGGATTTTCTGCCGGGACAGCTTAAACTGACCTTGCTCGCGTTTCCATTGTGTCTGTCCGGTCTCTCCTATACCCTGATCGCGCCGTCCGGAAAACGGCTGCGTGCCCTCGGTTGGATGTTTGTCGTTCCATTGCTGCTGTTCGTGGTCCTGAAGGGGCGCTTCTACTATTTCGCCGGCGCCTACCCAATGGTCTACGCCGCGGGCAGCGTCTGGGGCCAACAATGGATCGCTTCACTCAGCAAGCGCTGGGCTGCCGTGCTCCGCGGCGCCGCGCTATTCGTGCTCGCCGTCGACATCGTCGTGATTTCTGCTTTGGCCTTACCTTTGGCGCCGGTGAATTCCGCGTGGTGGAAAGTCTCCAGCAAAATCCAGGGTGATTTTGTCGAGGAAATTGGTTGGCCCGAACTCGTCGAAACTGTTGCGGGGGTCCGCGATGCCTTGCCCGCAAAGGATCGTTCCCGCCTTGGCATTCTTGCCGCCAACTACGGCGAGGCCGGCGCCATCAACCTTTACGGCCCGAAATACGCCCTGCCCATAGCCATCAGCGGCATCAATTCCTTCTACGCACGCGGCTATGGCGATCCGCCGCCGGAGACGCTAATCGTCCTCGGTCATTCTGCGGATTTCTTGCGCGCCAATTTTACCTCTTGCCGCGTGGCCGCCCATTCCTGGAACCGATATGAGGTCGAGAACGAAGAAACCTCGAACAATCCAGATATCTACGTCTGCCGGGGGCTGAAAAAGTCCTGGCCGGAGTTCTGGTCCACCTACCGCCACTTTGGGTGACGTGTGGAAAGGCCTGGCATTGTTTGGCGGCATTGGACGGAACTCCGCAACCAGAGGATAATAAACACCCGGAGCGGTACTTCGAAGCAGGTGAGGTCGCGAAAGCCGTTTGAACCGTAACGAATCTCTGGGGTGCTGCGGATAGTCGGCTTGTGTGCACGGCCTGTCCCGTCGGCGGGTTTCCGGAAAACTCGTGGACGGGGCAGGAAAGCCTAATGGCCGGCTCGTGGTGCCCACTTATTTCAGAGGTTCACGGCCTAGCTGCCCACGGCCAAGCAGTCCGCTCTTTTTTTATGTTTAGCTTGGTTATGGATGCGCAAGAACGTTTTTCTTGCTTTTGTGATCCCTGCTAACTGATCACTGATTTCAGCCGGCTTCATCTTCCAATGCGTACCTTATTCATCGGCGACATCGTGGGCTCTCCGGGGCGAGAGATCGTACGGGATCGCCTGGCGGACGTGGTGGAACATCGCCAGATTGATCTGGTGATTGCCAATGGCGAGAACTCCGCTTCCGGCTTCGGCATCACCCCAAAAATCACCGAAGAACTTCTCAGCCTTGGCATCGAGGTCATCACGGGCGGAAATCATAGCTGGGACCGCAGGGAAATTCTCGAGTACATGCCGCACCAGCCGCGCCTTCTGCGGCCCGCGAATTTTCCGGCCGCGAATCCCGGCAGCGGCTTGTTTGTCGGGGAATCCAAAAAGGGCATGAAGTTCGCCGTTCTGAACCTGCAGGGCCGCATCTTTCTCCCTGGTAACGACGATCCCTTTACGACTGCTGATAAGCTCCTGGCCTCGATTCCCGCCGACGTGCCCTTTGTCCTGGTGGACATGCACGCGGAAACGACCAGCGAAAAAATCGCCTTCGGCTGGTATGTGGACGGCCGCGTCACCGCCGTGGTCGGCACGCACACGCACGTGACCACCGCCGACGAGCGCGTCCTGCCCAAGAGCACCGCCTACATCACCGACGTGGGCATGACCGGGCCTCACGATGGCGTCATCGGCATGGACCGCAACGGCATCATCAAAAAATTCCTCGACGGCATGCCGTCGCGCTTTGAAGTGGCCTCCGGTAATGTTCAGATGAACGCCGTGGTGATTGACGTGGATGAAGCCGCTCCCCGCAACCAAGCCGGCCGCTTCGCAGCCAAATCTATCGAGCGTCTTCGCCTGCTCATTGACTAGCTTTCGCGCCATGCTTTTCCCGTAACCAACCAGGAACGCGCGCGGGCAAACCGGCAGGCAACCGCGAAGGCACTGCGGTAATCTGAACCACCATGCTTCGGACATCCCGAGAATTTCTTTTAGCCGTCGTGGTGGCTTGTCTCGTCGCTCCGGCGCTCGTCCCCACCGCCGCCCAAGTAGACGACCAGCTCATGGCCAAGCGCCGGGTCTTCTCCCCGATTGGGCCCGGACTTCGCGCACTGCGTCACGGCGCGGATGGCAAATACTATCTGCTGGCCTCTCCCGGCGTGGGCATCACCATTTTTGACTCCGCGGAGAAGCAGCTCAAAGTCATCGGTGCCCCTGCTGCCGCAGGGCATTCGGTCATCGCTTTTGGCGAAGATTGCGACGTTGACGGGCAGGGAAATATCTACGTTGCTGACCGCGGCAACAATCTCATCCAGGTGTTCGGGCCCGACGGTAAGCTTCTGCGTTCGATATCTTTCAATTCGCCGGTCTCCGTCGCCTCTCTTCCCGAAGGCGAAGTCGCGGTAACTGCGCCGCGCGGGCTGCATCTGGTAACGGTTTTTGCTTCCAACGGACGCCTGGTTCGCGAATTTGGCGATCCCCAGCAGATTTCCGCGCGCGACGACCTCAACCGGTACGTGAGCATCGGACGCCTCGCCTCCGATCCCCAGGGACGCCTCTATTACGGCTACACCTATTTACCGGAGCCGGATGTTCGCCAATACGACCGTTTCGGTTTCGCCAAGCTGGACTTCCAGTTCACCTCGATTGAGGCCTTCACCGAAGCGCGGGCCATGCGCAGGGAAATTGATCGCCAGGAAAGACGCTCCGATCCTCCGCGGCTGCTTCCCCTTCTCACCGCCTTTGGCGTGGATCCAGTCAACGGCGATGTGTGGGTCGCGCTGCGCAACACGCTTTTGCATTTCGACAGTGAAGGCAACCGGCGTTCCGAATACCAGATCTACACGAAAGACGGCGCGCGGCTTGAAGCCAACGTGCTGCTAGTCGAGGAAAATCGATTGCTCATCGGCTCGGATCCGCTAGGCGTCTGGGAATTTGGCCGTCCGGACCGCAAACCTTAAGAAAAAGTCACGGAGTTTTCCTCAGCTCGCTTTGCACTGAAACAGTGCACTCACATTTTTGTTGCGGAAGAAACGTTATTTTTATGAGAATTTCACGGGTTTTTCCGGCACTTGCGCATTTTCGCGGCTTGTGGAAAAGTTGTGTATGGCATGTGAACTTCGGTGCATCCCTTCGCACACTTTTCGCTTGCTCCAGTCGGAACAGTGAGCGAGAATCCAACGCAGTCTGAGCAAGGTGGTGCTTGGTTTAGCTGGTCTGAGAAGGACGCGCAGGTCCACAGGGGCAAAACTTAAATCGTTCCGGCGCGGGCAAGAACTCCAAGGCTTGCAGCTTAAGGGGAAAACTGGCTTTCCACAGTTTTTTGCACACCTGTGGAAATGGTTAAGGTTTGGCATTTTCTGATGACGATAGCTACTCAACTCGGTCGGGAAAAAGAAACTCAGAATCTCTGGGAAAAATTTCTGGAGCTGATCAAATCCAGGGTCAGCATCAACACCTATTCCACCTGGTTCCAGCCCACGAGGCTCAATCGGCTTGAGGGAGACACCATCTATATCCAGATTCCCACCGCGGTTTTCCGCCAGGTGCTCACACGGACTTACGGCGAGATCGTCAAGGCCGTCTTCCACCAGATGGGCACGCCCCAGTTGAAAGTGCAGTATGTCTGCACCGAGGAAGAACCCGTGCAAGCCGCTCCGTCCGGGAACGGCAGCAAGCAGGCGAAGCTCGACTTCGAGAGCAGCGATCACCAACTGAACAATCGCTACACTTTCGATACGTTCGTCGTCGGCAAGTCGAACGAATTTGCGCACGCCGCGGCCCGCGCGGTCGCTGAGCAGCCGTCCAAGGCCTACAATCCACTTTTCCTTTACGGTGGCGTGGGTATGGGCAAGACCCATTTGATGCACGCCATCGGGCACACTATTAAAAAGCGCAACCCGGCCATGCGTCTCAGCTACGTTAGCGCCGAAAAGTTCACCATCGAAGTCATTAACTCACTTCGCTTCGATCGCATGATCAGCTTTCGCGACCGCTTCCATACCGTGGACGTCCTTCTGGTCGACGACATCCAGTTCATCGCCGGGAAAGAGCGCACCCAGGAAGAGTTCTTCCACACCTTCAACGCGCTCTATGAACAGCAGAAGCAGATCGTGATCTCCTCCGACTGCCTGCCGAAGGATATCAACTCAATTGAGGAACGCCTGCGCTCGCGTTTTGAATGGGGCCTGATCGCCGATATTCAGCCGCCTGACCTGGAAACCAAAATTGCTATTCTTCAGAAGAAGGCGGAAAACGAACGCTTCCATCTGCCGGATGAGGTGGCGGAATACATCGCCCGGGCGATCAAATCCAACGTGCGCGAGCTGGAAGGCGCGCTAACCCGCCTGATGGCCTACGCCTCGCTAACCGGCACCGTGGTCTCGCTCACCACCGCGCAGCAGGTTCTGCGCAACATCATTGCTTCGCAGGAAAAGCGCGTCACTATCGACCTGATCCAAAAACGCGTCAGCGAGCATTACAACCTGCGTGAGCAGGACTTGAAGGTGCGCAGCAACACCCGCGCCATCGCTTTCCCCCGCCAAGTGGCCATGTACATCGTCAAGCAGCTCACCACGGCGTCGCTGCCTGAAATCGGCCGGCAGTTCGGCGGCAAGCACCACACCACCGTACTTCACTCCATCAACAAGATCGAAGAATTGCGCCGCTCCGACAAGGAGCTGAACCGGACCATCACCCGGTTAATGGACGCCTTGCAGTAAGCCAGAGTTCTACATGCCGGGACAACCCCGGCCCCTGTAGCGCAGGGCGAGCAACTCAATGCTCGCCCTGCCGACCCTAAATCTTCCTTCCCAGGCCCCTATCGCTGAGCGCAACTCGCCCGCGGCCTCAATTTCGTCGCGCTCCAAAAATTCCCTGAACATTTTTTACCGCAAGATTTTTGCCTGGCGATTGATGTGGGCATTTTGTGGACATCGCGTGGGAAAGTTGCGGATCGCTTGTGCACAGATAAGGATCAAAAGTGGACCTCGTTACTCGACCGTGCAGTTTTCCGCAACGTTTGCAAAAAATCCACGGAACACCGTCGCTGGATTGTCCACCCGGGCTTGCTGATCACGCATTTTTCCACGAATCCACAGCGCTCATCACAACAACAAGCTTTACGAAAAATAATTCTTTTGGAAAAGCAGTTGTGACAGATGTTTGTTGTGAAATTTTCAAAGACGGCACAAAATACGTCGCGTTCCGGAAATCCTCAATCAGCCTTATTTCCACAGTTCCCTAAGTGTCAGCACACTTTATACTTGGCCCAAAAACGAGTACAGTACGCTAGCGGGTTATCTCTACGGGGGAAAGCCAAATGACGGCAACTGGCACCGCACGCGAGGAAAGCCAATTCATGGAATTCAGCGTATCCAAGTCCGCGCTACTCAACGAACTCACCACCACGCAGGGTGTTGTCGAGCGCAAAACCACCATTCCTATCCTTTCGAACCTACTTGTTGAGGCTAAGGGCAGCCGCGTCATGATTACGGCGACTGACCTTGAGCTGAGCGTTCGTACTTCGTGCGACGCCAAGGTCAAGAAGGAAGGTGCCGGCACTATTCCCGCAAAGAAACTCCTCGAATTGGTCCGCCTCCTCCCCGAAGGGGAGATCAAGTTCAAGTTGCTCGACAACCATTGGGTCGAGATCCTAAGCGACAAAAAGAAATACAAACTCGTCGGCATGGCTAAGGAAAACTTCCCCGCTCTCCCCTCCATGCCCCATGCCTTGGTGAAAATTCCCGCCGCTGTCTTGGAAAGCCTGATTGGCAAAACCAAGTTCGCCATCTCCATGGAAGAGTCCCGCTATACCCTTAACGGCGGTTTGCTGATCCTTAAACCGGATACGGTGGCTATGGTTGCCACCGACGGCCACCGCCTGGCCCTTGCCGAGACGGACCAAAAACTCGCCGGCCTCAACGGCGAAGTACGCGTCCTGATCCCCAAAAAAGCTATGGACGAAGTGGAAAAGCTCTCTGCTGCGGCAGGCTCCGATGCGCATCTGGAATTTGCCAAAGACGAAAGCCATCTCTTCTTCCAGGCTGGTCATCGCCTGCTGATTTCACGCATCCTTACCGGGCAGTTTCCGAACTACGAAGCAGTGCTGCCGCGCGAGAACAACAAAACCGTGGTGCTTGACCGCGCCGAGCTCAGCGACGCTGTCCGACGCGTCTCGCAGCTAGCCGACCAGCGCTCGCATGCGGTGAAATTGGCCGTCTCGATAGAAGGCGTGGAGATCTCCGCGTCGAGCCCCGAATATGGCGAGGCCAAGGAGACCATCGAAAAAGAGTACAAAGGCGACGGCATCGCCATCGGCTTTAATTCGAGCTACGTGCTGGATTTCCTTGCGGCTGCAGCGGAAGGACCGATCAGCATCGAACTGAAAGACGAGCAGTCCGCCGGCCAGATGCGCCCTCTCGCTGACGAAAGCTACCGCTATCGCTACGTCATTATGCCTATGCGCATCTGATGCCTCTAGCGAGCTCCAGAGCAGCTATAAATCTTTGTCTGCAAAGGCTTTAAATATCCACAACCCCCTTCCTGCAACTTGAGAAAATCGCCCATTTTCAGTAAAATTTAGGTGTTGTCGATCGGCTGTTTTTCCTCCCAATCGACACGTCCGCCAGGCCCGCTGAACGCCAGAAAACGCTCTGCGCCAGGAGCGGGTTCCGCGCCCTGGAGAACATAAGTCTTCGCCACGTCCCGGATCGCGGGATGGGATGAAGCAGGAAACCCTACGAGCTTTTAATCCGGCCCAGCCGGGTTTCAGCCAAAGGGTAAGGCGACGGTTGCAGGCTGTTTCAGACATCACGCCTTTCCTTGCTTCGCAAAATTGGTTTTGAGCGGTCGCCGTTGAAACTCTCCGCTTCCGGAGATTTTCTTTTCGCGCGACTCGATTGCCGCAGGCCTGCAGTCAGGAGAGCACATGGGCGATAAAGAAACAGTAACCGGTAAGGGCGGACATCAATACGACGCAAAATCCATCAAGGTTCTCGGCGGACTCGAAGCGGTTCGGTTGCGTCCCGCGATGTACATCGGCTCGACCGGAGAAATGGGACTTCACCATCTGGTGTGGGAAGTTGTCGACAACTCCGTTGACGAAGCCATGGCGGGTTTTGCCGACGAAGTGAACGTTACGGTGCACGCTGATAATTCCGTGACTGTGGTTGACAACGGCCGCGGCATTCCCGTGGATATGCACGCCACTGAAAAGCGCCCCGCCGCGGAAGTCGTTCTCACCGTGCTGCACGCCGGCGGAAAATTCGACAGCGACACCTACAAAGTCTCCGGCGGCCTCCATGGCGTCGGTGTTTCCGTCGTGAACGCTCTCTCTGACTGGCTGGAACTTGAAATCCAGCGCGATGGCGCCGTGTGGGAACAGACTTACGAAAAAGGGAAACCCACTTCCAAGCTCAAGCAGACCGGCAAAACGCGCAAGACGGGCACGAAAGTCACGTTTCATCCTGATACCACCATTTTCGAAAAAACGGAATTGAGCTACGACACGCTGGCCACCCGGCTCCGCGAATATGCCTTTCTCAACAAGGGCCTGAAGATCACGCTCACCGATGAGCGCAGCGAAAAATCAGCGGAATTTCGATTCACCGGAGGCATCGCTGAATTCGTAAAACACTTGAATCGCGGTAAGAGTACGCTTCATGATTCCCCGATTTACATGGAAGGAAAAAAGGGTAGCACGGAAATCGAAATCGCCCTGCAGTACAACGATACCTACGGGGAAAACGTCTTTTCTTTCGCCAATACGATCAACACCGTGGATGGCGGCACACACCTTTCGGGTTTTCGCTCCGCGCTCACGCGCAGCATCAACAATTTCGCCTCCGGAGCGGGCATGCTCAAGGAGCAGAAAGACGAAGTGAGCATTACGGGCGATGAC
>DATFSI010000067.1:0-7795 GCA_035262705.1 Candidatus Acidiferrum sp.
GATTGGGCACCAGGCGCGTGGAGAATTTCGCGTAGGCCTTCGAAGGGATTACTGTCTTTGCGCCTTCGCCCTGGTAGCCGCCCCAGATGCCGTTTAACTCAAGCGTGGGGCGAATCCACAAGCGTTCGACGGTGGTGAAACCCTTTTCTCCGGCATAGTTGGGCGCGCCGACGGCGGTCTTGAAGTCCTTTTCCTTCCAGGGAAGCGCGTTGAGGGCCTTGCGCTCGGCCGCGGGGACGCTTGCGACCTCATCATAAAAACCCGGCACGGTGATGCGAAAATTCTTGTCGTGCAGTTTGGAAAAAAGCTCGGTGAGCACGGTGAGAGGGTTGGGGACCGCGCCGCCATAGACGCCGGAGTGCAGGTCACGCGCCGGGCCGGTTAATTCGATCTCGTAATAATTCAGGCCGCGCAAGCCATAAGTGATCGATGGCACTCCCTTACCGAGCATCGAAGTGTCGGAAACCAGCAACGCGTCGGCTTTTAGTTTTTCCTTGTTGGCCTGGACGTATTTCCAGAGGCTAACGCTGCCGACTTCCTCTTCCCCTTCGATGAGCACCTTGACGTTGATGGGGAATTTTCCATGTAGCTGGTGGAGCGACTCGAGGGCTTTCAGGTGGATGTGCACCTGGCCCTTGTCGTCGGCGGTGCCGCGGCCGTAGATGTTGCCGTTGCGGACTTCGGGCTGAAAAGCGGGCGAGGTCCAGAGATCAAGTGGCTCAGCGGGCTGCACGTCATAGTGGCCGTAGAAAAGAACCGTCGGCTTGCCGGGCGCTTCGAGGGATTCGGCGTAAACGAGGGGATGGAGATGGGTGGGAACAATTTCGACGGTTTTGAATCCCGCGAAGCGCAGGTGATCGGCGACCCATCTGGCGCCGCGTTCGATGTCGGGCTTGTGCTCGCTTTTGGCGCTGACGGAAGGGATGCTGAGAAAATCGCGAAGTTCTTCGAGGTGCTGCTCACGGCGGCTTTCTATGAGTTCAGAAAGAGTCATCAAGGCCCCTCAGGCGCAAGAATTTAGTTATATAAAAACTGCCCTAGATGAAGAAAGCGCGGCAGCGGTTAGATCGAAATGCGCCCGGCATGGAGCCGTAGCCGCCGTTTCATTCTAAAGCGAGCCGTGCTGGCCTTACAAGACGGAAAGGCCGGAAAAAGCCCTATTTTTTGGGAACACCTGTACGAAAGGGCAATTGACCCCCTCCGGGGCCAGCCGCATGATGGCCTCATTATGCAAGAAACAGCCTTTGCCACCAATCGGCGCAGCCACCGGGTCTTTCATCGCATGAAGCTGCAGGCGCTCGGCCGCAGCCATGCCGGGAAGAAGTTCCGGGAGGTGTGCGAGACGCTGGTGGTCAACGCCCATGGCGGACTGCTGATGCTGCGCCACGAAGTGGTCAATGATGACATGCTGGTGCTGGTGAATCCCGAGACACAGGAAGAGCAGGAGTGCCGGATTGTCTTCACGGGCGACAGCGGCGCCAAGGGAATCCGTGTCGGCGTAGAGTTTCTGACGCCTGCGCCGCATTTCTGGGGGATTGATTTCGACGCGCCGCGGCAAAATTCCGCGAGTTCTTCCTTAAACAACTAAAAGGAAGTATTTCGTGGGGGCTAGCCCCAAAGTATTCCGCGCCGTTACGGCTCGGCTGAAGCCTTGCCCTTCTTACGGGTAATTTCCCACAACGGCTTCCGCCCGACCTGTCCGAAACCCGCCTGACCCTAAACTGCTCCCCTGTACAGATGCCAGGCGGCACTCCAAGGAGTAGTTTTCGACACACAGTCCAATTCCAAAGTCCAAGTCTGGAGGCGTTATGCGGAGCCTCAAACATCTCCCATTAACACTGGCACTCGGTGCAATGCCGCTGGCCGCGACCACAACCGAGCAGCCGAGCCTGGCCGAAATCGAAAACAGAATTGTGGCGCAGGAGCAAAACGAGATGCGCATGCTCCGCCAATACAGGCCCTTGGTGGAGACCTACATCCAGTATCTCCGCCAGGACAAACAACTCGGGGAAGTTCCAGACGGCGACAAATACTTTCTGGGGCGAGCCGAACTGGCGAAGGGCGTGGAGCTGGAACCGCTGAACCGCGAAACCGGCATGAAGCACAAGATTTTCGGAAGCTGGGGAAACTTCTTCTCCGTGGATTTCCTGCCGCGGGGCTTCCTGCAAATGATCTACCTGGATATGGACGGCCTGGACCACAAATATTACAAGCTCGACTATGTGAAGCGTGAGTTTCTAGGCGAAGTTCGTTGCCTGGTTTTTGACGTCAATCCACGACTGAAAGCCGGGAAGGGACGCTTCGTCGGGCGAATCTGGGTGGAGGACCAGGATTACCACGTCGTGCGTTTTAACGGTTCCTACGGGGGTTCCTCGCTGACCAGCAATTACCTGAATTTCGAAAGCTGGAGAATCAACGCCGGAAAGAATCTGTGGCTACCGGCTTTTATCTATAGCGAAGGGCCAAGCGTTTACGACAGCAAGGCGAGGAGTCTTGGATTCAAGGCATTTAAGGCGCAGACGCGCCTTTGGGGCTACGATCTTGGGCAGATTCGAAAAGAACAAGAGCCAGATGTGGTCACCGCAAAAGGCCCCGAAGCAAACCACCCTGACGCAGCCAACGATTACTCTCCCCTGCAAGCCGAGCGATCCTGGAACCGGGCAGCCGAAGACAACGTCAGCGACCTTCTGGAACACCAGGGCTTGATGGCGCCAGCCGGGGAACTCGAAAAGGTTCTGGAGACGGTGGTCACTAATCTGGAAGTGACCAATGACCTCGACATCCAGCCGGAACTTCGTTGCCGTATTTTGATGACTTCGACGCTGGAATCGTTCACGGTGGGGCACACGATCGTGTTGAGCCGCGGGTTGCTCGATGTGCTTCCGAACGAAGCGGGTCTGGCCGCGATTTTGGCACATGAAATGGGTCACGTGGTGCTGCGGCACCACATGGACACGCAATTTGCGTTTCTTAGCCGCGTAAGGTTCGACGAAAAAGGGACCTTCCGCCACTTTGATTTTGGACGCACGCCGGAAGAGGAGCAGGAAGCAAACCAGGAAGCAATCGAACTGCTCAGGAACTCACCCTACAAAGAGCAGTCCGCAACGGCGCAGTTTTTCCTGCAAGCCCTCAAACAGCGATCGAAGGAGATTCCGAACCTTGTGAGTCCGCATCTGGGAAACAGGGTCGAGACCAACTGGATCATCACCGCAGATAAGCCGGAGGACCAACCAGCCGATACCAAGGCTAAACCGGATGAAATTGCGGCGCTGCCCCTAGGAGGCCACATCAAGTTCGACCCGTGGAACGACCAACTGTCATTCCTAAAGTCGAAGCCGGTAAATTCTCTTGCGGAAGATGAGAAGAAGCCGTTCGAGATTACCCCGTTTGCGTTTTATCTGACGCGGCAGGGAGCAAACCCGCCGACTGAAGCGGCAGGCGCCACGGCGGCAAAGGTAGAAGCAGAAACAACACCTTAGAAAGTTACTTCTCGGCGTTCTGCACACTCAGGACGAGGGTGTTTGTTCCGGGTTTGAGTTCGGCCCGCAAATCCCAATACACGGGCTGGTTTTCGAAGGCCACCATGCCCATCACGTAGTAGACGCCCGGCGGCACGGCGGGGAAGTTTCCCTTTCCGTTGGCGTCGAGTTTGACGCCGCCGGCGCTAAACCCATTTATGGACTGATTCAGGGCCTTGCAATCCGCCGGAGGCTTGCAGGTGGTCACGTAGGTCGCCCATGTCTGAAGGGGCGTGGCGTTCGTCGGGATGGGGCCGCCCAGCTTTCGGAGCACGTTATCGAAGCGGTCCTTCATCAGCACCAGGGAATGATTGGCGAGAGGATTGGCGCCCGGGACAAATCCACTGGAGATTTCCAGAACGGCGTTTGCAGGGGCGCTCACGGGAGCGGCCGGGTTCGCAGGCGGATTGGCATTGGCCGGCGCGGGCGGTGGAGTGGAAGACGCCGTGGCCATTGGTGCTGTTTTCGGCGGCGTTGCGCCGGCGCCCTTTGGCGCTAGCGTCCCGACAGCGCAGCGCGCGTTGCGTGGCGCATATACGATTTGACCGCCGTTTGAACCCGCGACGACGCGTCCGGCCACATCTACGCTGCCCGTGCCCGCCAATTTTCCGTCAGGCTGAAGCGTCAAGGTAAATGGCGCCGCGGGATTTTGGATGCGAACGGTGATGTGGTTATCGGCGTCTGCGACGGAGTAAAAAGCGGAAACATGAGCCTCGCCGCACTCGACCATCGTCGAATCGTTGTGGAACTCCAGCTGCAACCCGCCATCACCGATATATTGACCGCTTAGCCGCAAGCCGGGCGGCGGAAGCTCGCGCAAGGTTCGATTGGCGGCCTTGTCGAGCGGCCCACCCTCGCCAGCGACGGAATCAATGATGGTGGTGAGAGCCTTTCCCTGGGTGATTGTGGGCCCGGAACCCGCCAATGTGCCCAGGGTACAGCGTTCGGTTTTTGGGGCATAGACCGGCGTGGAAACCGTGCCGGTCTTTTCATAAGTAGAGGACGTGGTGGTTTCGTTCACGTAGTATCCCATTCCGTTCTGGTGCACGTCGCTGGGCGAATATCCGCGTGCCTCGCCTTGCGAGATCTCCTTCTGCTGGGTCGTGGTATGCGGCACATAGTCGTAGGTGTCTTTTGCGCTTTGTCCCACAACCACGCGTCCCTGAATGGTGACCGTTCCGGAACCCGCGAGCTTCGCGTCCGGGCGCAACGCGAACACCATCGGCTCGTTTCCATTGGCCACCTTTACAAGGAGCTGGCCGTCTTTGCGTTCAACAGCATAGGCGTGCGGATCGGGCACAAGCGTGCCGCAAGCGACCTCCACATTTTCTTCCAGGAAAACGAGCCGGAATCCGCCGGTTCCCGGGTAAACGCCGGTCATGCGCAAGCCGGTGGGAGCTTTGGTCATGTCGAGGAGCGGAGTCATGCCGATGAAATCGTAAAGTCCCACTTTCAGCCCTTCGCCGAGGCATTCGGTCTGGTTGCGGCCGGACTCGACACAGCGGCGCGCGGCCACGCTGCCGGGATCGTTGGGCATCGAGCTTTGCGGGCCAGCGGCCGCGCGCTTCTGCGCATCTTCAAATTGTTTTTGTTCGGCAGCCACGCGTGCCTGACGTCTGGCCGCGTATTCGGCGTTGACTTTGTCGTACTGCGCGCGGCACTCGTTCATGTTAAAGGTCTTGAAAACTTCATCGAGGAAGCGTGGACTGCTAGCGGCGTCGAAGGGATAGTTGAGCGGCTTGGCAAGCTTGTCGTAAGCGACGGCATATTCACCAATGATGCGGACTTCGTCAGGGGTGAGCTGTCCCCGTTGAAAGGCGCGAGGACCTGCCATGTCACTGATAACTTTCTGGAGCAGGCGGAAAGCGCCGATCTGGCGCAGCGTGGTTTCTTTCGGATCGCTCACTTGCATTTCCTTCATGACGCGATCCACGGAAGGCATTTCCTTGAGGTAGGGAGGATTCAGGGATTGTCCCACGGCAAGCGCGGCGCACACGGCCGCACCGAGCACGAACCACGCAAATTTCCGGGAAATAGTTTTGCGGTAAAGGCTTCGCATCGCGCACCCGCTTCTTGCAGCAATCAAGTTTTTCTGAAGGGTTCCGTCTATAGCGGGCCAGAAAGGAATTTCACCAAGGGGCCTCGTCTGGCCCAAAGCGAAGATGACAATACACCGCACGGTTGTCTGCAGCAAGCAAAACTGCCGCGGGCCGGCGCGGCAAAGATTGCAGAAACCTTTCGGAACTTTCAGGCATCGAACGAGGAAAGAACAATAAAGAAGATTGCGGAGTTCGCCTACCTGCCTTAGGCAATCCGCCACACGCGCCGCCCCCTGCGAGAGGGGTGTCCTGCGCGCGCAACAAAAAACCAAAGGAGAACGTATGAAAGTGAAGGGAGTAGTGTGTCTGATCGCGCTTCTGAGCCTGTGTGTTCCGGGGCTGAAGGCTCAAGAAACAGCCAGCAAGGTAAATATCTTCGCGGGCTATTCGTACATCCAGTCGAATCCTTCGACATCGTCGTTTGACGCGTTCCACCTGAACGGGGGCAGCGTTTCGGGGGCGTACAACGTCACCAACTGGCTTGCCGGCGTGGCGGATTTCGGCGGCTACGCGAACGGCAATATCGGACGGAGTGGAGCAAGCGCTACGCTTTCGACGTACCTGTTCGGGCCGCGCGTTTCCTACCGCCACTTCCGGAGGATTACGCCGTTTGGACAAGTACTGTTTGGAGCAGGACGGACCAATGCGACCGCGTTTGCGAATAGCGGATCACAGAACGCGTTTGCGATGACCACGGGCGGCGGCGTGGATTACAAGTTCACTCAACACTGGTCTATCCGGCCGCTGCAGGTGGAATACCTGTTGACGCGTTTCCAGGAAGGGACCACCGGGAACCAGACGCAGAATAACCTGCGGGTTTCAACGGGGTTCGTCTACAGCTTTTGATCTTTCGCTGTAATTTCCAGCCAAGCACCTCGAGTGGGATTTTTGGTGCGTGCAGGCAGAGGGGCCGCGCAGCTAGAACAGAGCGCGGCCCTTCGCACATCTGGATGAGGGCGTTCCCTGGAAAGCTGGAGAGGAAGAATTGGCCGAGTATTGAAATAGGTGATTTCGAAGCATAGAATCGCCGCGTTGGTTAAGTCCGTCCCCTCTTAATTTCATGCCGGACCACAGACCCAGCCTATATCGTTGCACTTCTTTTGAATGGGACGAAGGCTGCTACCGAGAGAACGGAAATGCAGTGACAGGCACCAAAAAGTATCGCGAGTTCTCCGCAGACTCGACGAGTAGGCTAGAATTGGAAGTGGAGGAGTGGGTGAGCGGTTGAAGTGGGCGGTCTTGAAAAATAAAAACAGCGGTTCGCTATCTGGCAGTAAATTCAATCAAATCCCTTTGCCAGCCGCAAGATAGCGTCACTTTCTATTTTCTGGATTTGCTCCGTTCTTGCCCGTTTTGCGCCTCCTTTGGTAACAATTTGGTGACAGTCCAGCGGTTAAACCGGTCGCACACATGAGTGTCTCAGACGCAATCTTGTCCGGCCTCGTTCTTCACATTCATATGAAACGCACGTACGCTTACTTCTTCTTTGGCTTGTTGTTCCTACTTCCGGTGTCTGCACGCGCCCAGTGCAAAGATCAGTTCTGCTCCAAGATCCAAAACATCCTCGACTCGGCCTCCATCGATTTCCGCGGATACACCGCGCACACCGTTTCGCTTCCGGACGTATCCACCGAATCCACGAAAGTTCCCTGCTCCATGTCTACGTGGGCTAACAACGTTCCTATGTTGATCTGCTACGCACAGGTGCCACTCGAAAACGCCACCAACTGGTATGCGCGCGCCATGAACGCTCTCAAACTCCTCAGCCCTTCGTGGCACTTTGACATCAAAGCGCCCGGCGATAGTCGCTACGTCGATGCCGGCCCTCCCGATTGCGAACCCACCCCCACCGAGGGCCCTTACATCGGTCAATGTCCGCTGCATCTTGAAGCCGCCAAACAGCCCGACGGCTCCGCGAAAATCTACCTCATTGTCAACTCGGTTAGCTCACCCTACCTCCTCCACCACACCTTGCTCTCGCCTACTCCCACAAAGCCAGTGCAATCCGCTCCGGCCGGCGTCAGCCTTGCCGGAACCGCCGGCTGCGACGAATTTTGCCAGGCCCTCAAAAAAGCTTTCGAAGCTCGCACAACTAATTTCGCTGGTGACCCTCCCAACAAGCTCCCTGGCGCAAAAGATTGCCTAGTCAGGAAAGTCTCCTCCACCGCCGATTCCGGA
>DATFSI010000068.1:0-7225 GCA_035262705.1 Candidatus Acidiferrum sp.
CGCGCCTTTTCCGCCGCCGGCGATGCCGCCGATGATGGCACCGAGCACCGCGCCTCCGCCGATCACTTCCGCGGAACGCTTGCCTCGCGACGCTCCCTTTTGCTGCACATCGCTGCTAGCCAGGCGATACGTCTTGCCCTGGTAGGTGAAGCTGTCGAGCGAAACGGTCAGTTCACTGCGCCCCTTGAATTTTCCCGCTGAGCTCGCGTCTGTAAGCCGCAAGGAAATATTCAGGCCCCGTGGAACCACCACCGAATCGCCCACCACGATGGGCGCATCGAGCGACGCGCGGAACGTCTGGCCGACGGAGTTTTGGCTGGAGTCGATGCCATCGATGGTGCGCACGCTGACGACGGTGCCGTCTGGGATGGTGACGACAACCGGTTGTGGAGGCGGAGGAGGTGGTGGCGGCGCAGGGGCGGCGGGCCGTGTGTCGGCCGCCTGCGTGGCGTTGTCATGCAGCGGACCTGGATCCGTGGACTGCACAGCCGCCGCCGACGGTGGCGCCGGGTCCGATTCGCTACGCGTCTGGTTCTTCCGAGAGGACTTCGCGGGCCTTTCCCGGCGTGGTGTGGGAGGCGGTTGTGGCGCGGCAGCTGCGGCAACTGCGGGCGCGCTCACCGTCAATTGATCCACGACTGTCTTTACACCAGGGGTGCTGGAGGCGAGATGCTCAGCGGCAAGACGTGCCGCGTCATCGGGCACCCGGCCGGTCAGGGTGACTACGCCGTCCTTGGCAGTCACGTCCACGTTCGCGGATTTCAGTGCCGGTTCCGAATAAAGGCCTGCTTTTATGTGTGTCAGGACAGTGTCGTCGCTCGGCTTGTTGCCGCAAGCCACGCCGAGCAGCCATAGAGCCAGTGCGGATAGCAGGAACTTCTGTCGAACCATGGAGCCTCCGTGGAGCCTGTCCAAAGGCGGGTGTGCACGATGGAGGCTGGATCGAGCACAGCGCCTGGGCGGCAGGCGTTCGCTTGAGTTAGATGCACTTGCGCTAGAGACAGGTTTCTAGAGCGATTGTGCGGGAACCGGAAAAGGAAAGCAAATCTGAGGCTTGCGACCAGAAAATGGCACGCGTTGGGAGGCAACTGGACAAGCTCGGAAAGTGGCAGGCCCGAAAGGAGGGCCCTCCTAGAAAAATTGGAAGAAAGCTACGGAAAACGGTAATAATCTGCAGGACATCATCCAGTTCAGTTTGTGTCTACTTCTAACCTATTGTCATTGAATGGCTTATTTTGAACAACCTGAATAAATAGATGTGTTTTTTGGAATGACAAATGCACAGCTGTTTTACAAGTCTTTTTGCGGTCGGTGTGGATAATTTTTTGAAAACTTAGAATCGCGCCAATTCTAAGAGGCAGGTCCTCTGCGCCATATCAATCGGGGGTGGTGTGAAATGCGTCACTTTTCCAGGCGTTTCTTTTCTTCTTTCTTTGCAATCCCGGGTCATGCTGGTTTTGTTTCGAGCCGGGGAGTCGCAAGCCGCTGGGTTGCGATCCTTTTGCTGTTATGCGCCCTGATGAGTATTTCTGCCAATGCGCAAGCACCGACAGCTTCTGTCGTCGGGACAGTGCTGGATCCGCAAGGCCTGCCGGTTGAGGGTGCCACGGTCACGCTGACGAACCAAGGAACGAACTATTCCTACAACACGACCTCGAGCTCCGCCGGCGCATTCCGGTTCGATCGTCTCGATGCCGCCGTGTATCGCGTCGCGGTGGAGGCGGCAGGATTCCGGGCAGCAGTCGTGGAGAATATCAAGTTGGACGTAGCAGCGGATTATTCCGTCCCGCCGATCAAGTTGGAAGTGGGCTCGGCGAAAGAGTCCATCACGGTCGAAGCTGGGGCTGAGGTCGTGAATACGACGGACACCGAAGTTTCCAGTACGGTTGAAAAGAAGCAGATCGAGGCGTTGCCCATCCTCGACCGCAACCCTTTAAACTTGTTGTCGTTACAAGCTGGCGTCAACGCCAGTGCGCCGTCGAATGGAAGCGGGCCGACCGACACGGTGATTGGCGGGCAGCGGTCCTCATACTCGAACCTCACGCTGGACGGCATCAATATTCAGGACAATTTCATCCGGGAAAATGCACTGGATTTCAGCCCAAACCTGCCGTTCAGCAGCCAGGCGGCGGAGTTTACGGTTATCAATCAAAACGCGGGAGTCGAAAACGGCGGGGGCTCGTCGCAGGTCGCCATTGTGACGCCAAGGGGTACGAACACCTGGCACGGTCAAGGGTTTTGGAACTATCGCACCAATGCCTGGGCGGCCAATGACTGGTTTAACGACGCCAGCGGAACTCCCAACCCGAATCTCTTGCGGAATCAGGGCGGGGGCAACGTAGGTGGGCCCATCCTGAAGGATAAACTCTTCATTTACGGCTGGTACGAGTTATTGAGACTTCGCCAGCAAGCCGTCAACAACACGACGGTGATCAGTCCGACGATCTTTAATGCCCTGAACGGTACGGGAGCGCTCCCGGCGGCTTGTGGCGGAGTGTCTCCCTGCCTGCCGTTTACGTATACACCCGTGGATCCAAATACGGGAAACTCGGATCCGGGAGGACCACAGACCATTAACTTGCTCAATTTCACCAGCAACGCCGGACAGAATTTTACCTATGCAGCCGATCCCGCGATGCTGGCTTTGATTCAGCGGGTCCCGGCGGCGAAATTCAACAACACTCGAGTAGGCGACGGGGTGAACCTGCTCGGTTACCAACTGAACGCCAGAAGCAACGACACGAGAGACAACTACGGCTTTCGTGTGGACTACAACTTGAACAACCACAACACGATCACAGGGACTTGGGCTTGGAATCGCCAGATTGTAGACCGGCCCGACATCGACACGTCGTATAACACTGTTCCCTTGGTGTCTAACAACAATAGCGAAAAATTCCTCTCAATCGGCTGGCGCTGGAGTCCCACGGGAACGATCACGAATGAGGCCCGTTTTGGATTCAACCTGGCCCCGGGCTTTTTTCTGACGAACCAGAAATTCGGGAATTATATAGTGGATCAAACGGATCCAACTTCAGGTGCTACATTGGTGCCGTTCACGCTGCCTGATCCCAATTTTCTGCCGCAGGGACGCAACACCCGGACGTGGACCGGTTTGGACAACGCCAGCTTTACGAAAGGAAATCACACCATCAAGTTCGGCGGTTCGGTTACCAGGATAACTATCGCCACGGACAGCAGGTTTGGGTTCTATCCCGAGTATTTGATCGGCTTTAGCACCGCGAACACCGATGCCTTCCAGGCATCGGACATGCCGGGATCGACCACCACTTATTCTGGTAGTTCAACGGACTATGCCAATGCCGCTGGACTACTGACCAGTGTGGCTGGAATTCTGAGTGGTGTGCAGCAAACTTTTAATGCCACGAGCCAGACTTCCGGATTCAAAGTAGCTCCGCAAGACCGCAATTACCGGCAGAACCAGTTTGCCCTTTATGCAGGGGACAGCTGGAGGGTGAACCCGAAACTCACCGTCAATTATGGGCTGCGGTGGGACTACCTTGGCCCAATTGACGAGCGCGATGGCCTGGTGCTTTTGCCAGTGGTTCCCGCGGGGCAGAACGTCCATCAAACCCTCCTAAGTGATGCGACGGTGGATTTCGCCGGCGGCAATAGCAAGCGCGGACTTTATGGCGGCTACTGGAAGGCGTTTTCGCCGAACATCGGCATTGCGTGGGATCCGTTTGGCAATGGGAAAACCGCGATTCGCGCGGGATTCAGCATTAACTACGTGAACGATGAATTTTTCACCGCTGCGGACAACGCCGCGGGCGGCAACGCCGGACTTAGCTTTACTGGTTCCAATGGCGAGTTAGCCGGACCCACAGTCTCGAATCCAATGGGTGCGGAAACTGTGCAGACCCCGCCGTTTGGCATTCCAACGACCTTCAGCACAAACGCAATCAATGCGATTGGCCCTAATTTCCAAGGGAATATCGGAAGCCAGGCAGGGTATGGAATCGACCCTAACCTCAAACCCCCGCAGATCCAACAGTGGAACCTCAGCGTCCAGCGGGACATTGGTTGGAATACTTCGCTGCAACTGAGCTATGTGGGCAATCACGGCGTGGGATTGTTCCGCGCGATTGACGTGAACCAGTTGAATTTCAATGCGCCCGCTACGTGTCCCGCGGGCTTCCCCAAGGCGTGCCCCACGGACACTTTCTTCCAGGACTTCCAGGACGCGAGAGCTAGGGGATTTGCTGCGCTCGCGGCAAACCAGCCTTTCGATCCGGCCTTCGGATGCCCAAAGGATCGGCCTGGGCCGACATGCTTACCATTTTTCAATTACATCTACGGTGGCGCCATAGGAGTTCCCTTCATTAACAGTTTCATTCAGCAGGGACAGATTGGAGAATTGATCCATATTTACCATACCTTTGGGTTCGATACGGACTTGAGTGGGCTTCCCGGACCTGGAAACATCGTCAATTGGTTTCCGAACCCTTTCATTGAAGGAGGGGACCTGTTAAAGAATACGTCCTTCTCAAACTACAACGCGGGAATCGTTGAGGTTCGCCGGCGCTTCAGTAGGGGCTTGTACTTCCAGGCGAATTACACTTTCAGCAAGGTGATGACGAACTACGGCCCGTCAAACAACAATGATCAGAGCCGGTTCAATCCCGTGCAGGACAACGCCCGGCCATTTTTGGAACGCCAGCGCGCGCCGTTCGACTTGACACACGCGTTCAAGGCCAACTTCACCTACGAATTGCCGATCGGCAAGGGCCACCGGCTCCTCGGATCGCCCGGTCGGGCGCTAGGCCTGCTGGTGAACGGATGGCAGACTGGCTCCATCTTCACATGGCAAAGCGGCGCGCCATTCTCGATCGTGTCGCAATACGCCACGTTCAATCGCGGCGGGTCCCGTTCGGTAAACAACACCGCCATCGCGACCCTTACCCATAGCCAAATTAGCGGGGACATTGGAGTCTTCGAGCGACCGGGTGGGGTGGTCTACATCATCAACCCGAAGCTCATCAGTCCGGATGGAACGGGTGCTCCGTCTTCGCCGCAACTTGGGGGTTGCACGCCGGCCGTTGCTGGCGGCTTTTGCAACCCGCAACCCGGCGAAGTAGGGAACCTCCAACTCTATGCGTTTGACGCGCCATCCTATTTCGCTTGGAACATAACAGCGTCCAAGAATTTTGACATCACCGAAAAGGTGAAACTCAACTTCCGCACCGATGCGTTCAACCTGACGAATCACCCGGTGTTTGCCGTGCCGTTGGATTCGTTTTCCCAAAATGCCAATTTCAACATCAACGATCCCACATTCGGCCAGAGCACTCGCACCATCTCGGCGCCGCGTGTCTTGCAGATGCAGTTGCAGCTGACGTTCTAACGGGCGTCCAAACGAAACGAGAATCGGGCAGGCTTGCGATAGCGGGCCTGCCCGGTTTCTTTTTTGAGAGAGGGAACGAGAAGAAGTGACCTTCGCTCTGCCCAGGGCAAGCTACTGGCGGGAAGAAGCAAAGAAGAGGGCGTCTAGTGGCCTTGGATCGTGAGACCCACCGTTCATCGCGCAACAACCGCGCGATGGCGCAGGGTTAAGAACCAAGGGCGGAGACCCTTCGATGCTCAGGGCGAACGTTCAACTTCACTTGTTGGGTAGAGTAAGATCGCGGAACAGGCCCTTCGCTTCGCTCAGGAACAAGCAAGAGCGCCTGTGCCACTCGGAATTATTCCGATCGTATCGCCTGGATTTGCTTGCCCTGGATTTTCAGTTCGACGGCGAGAGGCGGGCGCAGGTCGCCGCCCTGCACAATGGCGCCGCGGGCCCAGATGTTGTCAGGGGGAATCGTGGTGGTCTTTAAGGGATCGTAGAGCGTGTGTGTGCACGGGTTGCCGACTAACGGATGATTCGCGGCCTGGTATTCGTATTCGGTGCGAAGTCTACTCAGGTCGGTCACATACTCAAGTTCGCAGGTGCCGAATGGAGCTTTGCGGGAAAACGCCCAGTATCCGCCCGGGGCCGCCGGGGAACCGATCGGCAGGCGGATGATGGTGGCGGGGATGTTTTCGCCCGTGAAGCGGTTGCGCACAAAGAAATTCAGTGAAGACCAAGGCTTGGCTAGAGCGGTGACTTCCGCAATCTCTGGATTGGATTCCGTGGCGTGCGGCAGCGCGGCGTTAGGGTCAGGCGGTGGCGGGGGGACTTCAATCTGTGCGGTCTGCTCTTCATGCGGAGCTTCCACAAACTTGGACCGCGAGAACCAGCGCACCGCCAGCAGCAGCACCACCCCTACCAGGGCCAAGCCCATAATCACAGGCAGCATGGGGTTGCGCGCGGAACGCCGCGGCGCCGGGCCGCCGACGCCGGGAATTTGCGGCATTTCGGCTTTCAGGTGGGCTGGGGTAGGTTGTTCGGCCATAGCGGCGGAAAATTCCTCGAGACCTCTCCGCCCCGCGTCACGCGCCGAAACTTGCCGGGGGGGCTTCCGGCACCCAGTGATTGTACTGATGAGCCCACCCGCAGAGCAACAGAACGGTGCGTCGCAGCCGGGTGGGTTATCGAAAACGACACGCATGTTTGCGAGATGGAGACACAGCGGCGCGGGAGGCTTGTTTCGCGCCAACAGGCGGCCTAGTGTTAGGATAATGCTCCACTGAGGGACGTCCGCAGAAATGGCTGCAGATACACGACAAGCGGCGCGCGCGTTTGTTCGCAGTCTGAACATCCTGCTGAAATTCGCGCGCTTGTACGAATTTGGCCACGTGCGCACGATGGCGCAGTTCGAGACCGCGTGGAAGGAATTGCGCGCGGCGCTCGATGAAAGCCGCGACACAGGCCTGCTGCTGGGCGCGTCGGGTGCGCAGATTTTATTAGACGGCGTGCCTCTGGGCGCGGCGGCCGCGGAAAAGAGTTTCGCGCAACTCCTAAGCAGCTCCGGCATCGCCAGCATTCATTTCGCCCCGAATCTTGCGCAGCCGCAGTTTGCGCGGTTTGTGCGTGCCTTCCCCAGCGGCAGCGGAAAGCCAAGTTCGCTGGCCGAACAATTGAAGACCGCTCTGGCCGGCGATCCCAGCATCAAGATCAACGAAATCCGGTTCGTGGCGGAAGACGGTTCCGTGGCGGGCATCAAGGTCGCGGCACAACTCACTTCGAAGGTTCTGGGTGCGCAGGGCGACAAACTTCGCGACATGTTTGAAGACCCGCAGAAATTACTGCAGCTCATTCTGGCTGCGGAAAGCAGCCGCGGCT
>DATFSI010000069.1:0-20799 GCA_035262705.1 Candidatus Acidiferrum sp.
GACCAATCGATCGATTTGTGTGCTGCCCAAGGAAGCAAAGTGAGCTGGCCAAGAAACCACCAGAAGATTGCGTACCCGAGTCCCCAACCCATACAGGAGCCGTAGCCGCGCACGTCGCGCTGAAATAGCAGGCCAAAGGTAACTCCAATCAGCAATGCGATGCCGAAATGTAACATAATGATGGTCCCACGCGAGAAATTCAGTGTTCCATATCCGGCCAGTAGAGGGAAATAATCTCCCGAGGAAACCCACCGGCCGAAAATTAGACCGCCCAGCACGCCTGCGAAACCTCCCGCGACGATGGCCCGTCTCCAGCTAAACTGGAGGTCAGCAACTCTGATGTGAAGTTCCGCCGAGAAACCTAGCGCAAGGCCCACCGGCATTCCCATGCAAATCAGCAAAGAAACAAGCTCCGGGAACCGTTCGCGCGCATCGTTCAGCATTGATTTTGTTTCTGCCGGTCCCGCAAGCAGTGGCGCAATGCCTGCGGGGAATACGATCCAAATCAGCACTGCGAAAGCCAAGCCCCAGATCAACCCTGCCCCGGGGCTGGTTGCTCGTTTCGCGAAAAGCAGGGCGAACGCAAGACCGAACAGGAGACCCCACAGGACGGACTGTACGAACGAGCCTTCGAGCAACATACCTTGCAATGCGCCTCCGATTGCGCCAACAGAAAGTCCGAGCAGAACTCCCGTCACCCGTGGAGACAGCCCCATAACATTCGACTCGGGGTGCGTAGTTCTTGCGTTCTGAGTTTCCATGTCGTTGCTCCTACTTCAATTCGATCGTCTGAACGATGTCCCGTGGGAAAAACAGTTCGACCACCCAGTCCATCGCGACCCGGATTTTCCGCTCGGGGCCCGGAAGTTTTGAAAGGTAGATTCCGCGCCACATCAGCCAAGCGAGCAGGCCAGAAAATCGCATGGCCTTGTTTCGTGCAAACGGCACAGTTAGCTCGGCACAAGCAGTCTGATGTCCCACGACGCAAAGGGCCCCCAAGGAGTCGAAATGGAATTTACGCAGAGGACGACCCTCGAGGTGCGCGCGAATGTTTTTCGCCAGGACCTGCGCCTCGCGAAGAGCGAACTGGGCGGTGGGTGGACATGGTTTCTCGGTTTTTGCATCGATCACCGCCGCGCAATCGCCGAGTGCCCAAAGTCCCGACTGGCCTGGAATGGCGAGGGTGCGATCAACGACCAGTGCTCGCCGTTTGTCCTTCTCCAGCGGGAGAGCTTGCACCAGCGGATTTGGCACAGTGCCCGCTGTCCACACCAGAGTCTTTGTCTGAATCTTGCCATTGTCCAGAATCACCACGTTAGGACCGGCGTCCGTCAGACGCGTGTTCAGACGGAAGACGACGCCCCGCGCCTCCATTCTTTCCTGCGCGTAACGCGCTAATGATTCGCTCAGTTCAGGCAGGATCCGATCGCGCGCGTGCACCAGCACAACGCTCAAATCTTCCCGCCGCAGCTTCGGATAATCCGCGAGGATTCCGTGGGCAAAGTCGTTCAACGCACCAGCAAGTTCTGCGCCTGCGAAGCCGCCTCCGGCGATTACGAAAGTCAGCAGTGCCCTCCGGCGAGAAGGGTCCGTCTCTCGATCCGCGCGCTCGAACATTTCAATGACATGATTGCGAATGCGGATGGCGTCCAGCAGGCTTTTGAAATTGAACGAATACTTCTCCAGATTCGGCATCCCCAAGTAGTTAGAAACAGCACCCACGGCGAATACCAGATGGTCGTAGGAAATCTCCCGCGCTGGTGAGCTCGCGTCTGCCAGGGGATCGTTCACCAGGAATATGCGGCGAGCTTCCAGATCGATCCGTGCAACTTGCCCGCGAATAAATTCCGTCTGGTGCAGGCTGCTACGCAAGGGCGTACTGATGTGCGTGGGCTCGAGGCTGCTCCCCGCGACCTCGGCCAGCATAGGGGTAAATAACAGGGCGTTGGTTTCGCTGACTAGCGTCAGCGCGACGTTAGCATTTGTGCGAAATTGTTGCTCCAGGCATTCGGCTGTGCGCATCCCTGCAAATCCGCCGCCCAGGATGACGACGCGCGTCTTTTGTGTTTCGCTTTGTGCGGGCGACTTAACCTCTGGTCCCCACAGGCTGGCCGCGAGATCGTTCAGGCCCTGCGTCAGCAAACCAAGAACAGCTCCGTAAATTACCCAACCTACCAGACCCGGAAAGTGACTCCGCATCTGCTCCGCGTTCCACTCGGGCTGGTATCCGGAAAGCACGGGGATGGCAATCACGCTGACCAAGCCCCAAAGTGGCACACCGAGGGCTCCTCCTGCCATCAGGTTGTCGACGTAGGTGCCGCTCGTCGGATCCACGCTTGCCGAATAGCAGGCCCCCACGACCGCGCCCAGCAGCACGCTCAGCAGCGGATGACCTAGGGTCATCACTAACGCTATACCGGCCAGCGCACCCGCCGGAATTCCGATCAAGATTCGGCGCAATGGTGTTTTCATTGTTTTTCACTCACCGGCATTGAAGAAGCGAGAGCAGTTTGGCCGGACAATGGGAGATTGAGACTCATAAAGAAGTCGGCTACTTGTGGCAGATTGTGGAGTTTTCCACAGCCGCTCTCGGCCAGCTGCCAGCCCCAATAAACCCTGGTAAAAAGGAGACAACGGATGGAGTGTCGGGAGGCGCGCCGGCCTCTCGTGAATCAAAGATAAGCTTGCCGGTCTCGTCGCGCCGTAGGTGTTCGCTCCAACTCTGGAGATGGAGGACCCCTGGCCAGCGGGGCGTGTGTACTGGAACCGTTTCGCCTCGCGGAATGTGCACTTCCAGAACGCGGACGCGGTCGTTCTCAAATATCCTGCGATGATGTCGTGGCGCCGCCACAAGGGCGTCCAGGCTGTCCGGCCAGGCCGTTCAGATGACCAAGTTGTAGTCAGTGTGTTCGGCAATGTTTCCCTCTTCATGTCTCGTACGATGACAAAGCTTGCATTAGGTTTCGGAGTTCTTTGCAGGATTCATCATCAAAGCACACCCCAGCGGATGCTAACTCCTTGAAACTTTTCAACACCACCCTACTCTCACAACCTGGGCACCCACCAACGAAGCTGCATTTCGAATATAACGAAGCATGTATTTGTAATTACGGAAGGAAGCTCGCGTGAAGATTATGGCCCTTATGCCTGCTCCGCGACGCAAAACCTTGTGAACCCGGCTCCTCATTCATTGGATTTGATTGTGGCAACGCAAGATACTTTGGTCCAAGGACTGAGTTTGCTTGGCTGTCGGACGGGACGTATTCACAGTTCATCGAGGTACCTTATCGTGTGTCCATTCGTGGACACTTTCGTCACGTCCTGGGGCATTTTCAATGAGTTACACCGCCCGGCTTGTAATCCTTCGGGACACCTTCGTGAGCCTGGGTGCTTGCGTTGAGCTGGTAACAACTTAATGTCCAGCGACTGCTGTCCGGAATCCATTTCCGGTCGTACCATGCGCAACCTCGTGTGTGCCTGAAGAGGTTGCTATCGTTCCACAATATGAACGGAGCTTAAATTTCGCGCGGGTCTGAAAAAGTTACACCGCTAACATCTGGGCTGACCAGAACTCGCTTGCCTATTAGGTTCCTGCATCAGCGATGTGCTCAAGCCAGCGTTGTGCGTCTCGCGACAGCATTGCAACCTTGGTGCGATCGAGTTCGGAAATGGAAAACTCATAGCGGTAATTGACGGATACGGCAAGCTCTTGAGCAAATTGTGCGAGTGATTTGGCGCTACACACCAGTAGGCTGCAGTTCGAGAGAGGACACCAAGCACCCAAAGAATCAAGTGCCCTGTAAAAGCCGTGGCGACACCAGGGTGTGTTCAGAGCAGACGACACCACGAGGATGATGACCATGCTTCGCTCTCAGGGGGAACACCAGGGCAGGCTGACGGGAACCATGCACCAACACAATTCTGGAGACATCTGACAAAATTAGCAGGCCGGTTGGATCGTGCTCTCAATCCACTTCGCGCCAACTCAGGGTTAGGTGGTCCTGACACACAAAAAATGGAGAGGCCGGCTCACCCGGGTTTTCTTGCGCGACGAACGTGGGCGGCGACCCGTCTACGGCGGCACGGAAAAGTTCCAGAATGATCCGTTCTGGCGCGACAACATTCTCTTCTATGATACTTCCACGGCGATCATGGTGCCGGGCTGGGCGCCAGCCATCAAACTGGTTGGACCGGACTCGTGGCCAACCTCATCGAGCTTTATGGCTTCCTCGATCCGAAGCGAGCATTGGAAGTGGGTCGACAGGCCGCGTTCACCAAGAAAGCGGCCAGTGCCGGCTGGAAAAATATGGAAGGCATGAGGTGGTTCCCCACACGCTTCTTACATTCGCCCGCTTTTCCGTTTACAAAATCGAGGGCGCTCGTTCGCCGCTGGGTGCGTGCGTAGCCGGCCTCTGGCCTTGAAACCCGCTTGTAAAGCTTGGAAAAACACGCCACCGGCGTTAATATCCATCCACTCGCTTTCCGCTGGGAGGCCTGCCATGCGGATCCAGGCTCCTGAGAAACTTTGGACGATTAAAGAAATATCTGAAGCTTCCGTGCCATTTTGCCGGAAGAACCTCCTCCTCCCCTTCTTTACCTCGGCTTTCGCTTTTTGCTTGCTCGCCCCGCCCGCCGTTTTCGCGCAAACCGGTGCGCCTGAAGTCGACGTGAGGGACATTCCCGGAACCATTTCCGACACCAGGGACAGTCTGCGCGAGCGCGACTTGAAGCGCTCCGATCCGGTAGAGCAGAAGACTCCCGAAATGGACGAATGCCTGCTTCCTCCCCTAACCCTTGTAAGGAGCCCTTTGGTTTCCGCTTCCGCTTTAGCTGCCCCTGCAAAAGCCAAAAAGGAATATGCCGATGCCTGCGCGGCACTAAAACAAAAGAAAACCGAGATTGCGGAAAAGCACCTGCGCAACGCGGTGCAGAAATACTCCAAATATTCGGCCGCTTGGGTCACCTTGGGCCAACTGCTTGCGTCACAAAACAACACCGCGGAGGCCCGCAAGGCGTGTGCCCAGGGTTCCACGGTCGAACCGAACTATGTACCCGCATACCTTTGCCTTGCAGAGCTTGCCGCCCGGGAGCGGGCCTGGGGCGACGTGCTGCAGTTCAGCAACCGGGTATTGCAGCTTGACCCCAATACAATTCCCATCGCGTACGAGTACAGCGCGGTTGCCAACCTGAGAAGCGAAAAGCTGGACGAAGCGGAAAAAATGGCGAAACGCGCCCTGGAAATGGACAAGAAGAATACCGATCCCCGGGTGTACTTCCTGCTGGCACAAATCTATGAAGCCAAAGGTGACCGCGCGAGTGAGGCTTTTTATCTGCGAGAGTACCTTAAGTTTGCGGGCACTTCCGATGAGATGGCCGCGATGAAGCTGTATTTGGCGCGCCTGGAACAGCCTGACAACGGTCCGGACGAAACGAAATCTCAGAAACCGGCGGCTGCTTCCAACCCGCTTTCCGCCGCTCTGGCCCCGGAAAATCGAAAGGTCGAAGAAACAAGCGGGCCATCCGCCTCACCGGCCAACCACATCGACCCTGAAGTGGACGACCAAGTTGCCTTAAGCCAGGATCTTCTGTCCGCCTGCAACCTCGACGAGGTTTTGCCGGAAGTGGAACGTCGCGTTCAGGAATTTGTCGGCAATGTGCAAAGGTTCACGGCCACCGAACACCTGGTGCACGAATCGCTCAATGGATCGGGCCAGGTGAGCAAGTCAGAGCGCTGGCAGTACGACTATGTGGTGTACATTGCGGAATCCGTACACGGCCTCCTCGAAGTCAGCGAATATCAGAATAGCCACGCTTCCGCCGACGCGGTTGAGCGCAATATCGTGACAAAAGGATTGCCGGCGCTCCTCCTGATTTTCCATCCATACTATGCAGGGGATTTTTCCATCCGCTGCGAGGGTTTGACCACCTGGAACGGCAAGCCCGTTTGGCAGCTCAGCTTTCGGCAACGCACCGACAAGCCCAGCCGAATCCGGTCCTACGGTCTAGGCACAGACGGGCGTGCGTATTCGGTCGATCTGAAGGGCCACGCCTGGTTTTTGGCTGGTAATCTTCAGATTGTTAAGCTGGAAGCGGACCTCGTAAAGGCCATCCCGGAAATCCAGCTTGCCGTTGATCACACCTCCGCGGAGTACGGCCCGGTTCATTTTCGAAGCAAGGGAATTGATATCTGGCTTCCACAAGCAGCCGACCTAGTGTCGGAAAGAAAGGGAAAACGATTTCACGAACGCATCACGTTTAGCGACTATATGCTATTCCAGATTGACAACCAGCAGCAGATATCCTCGCCCAAACCCCAGGAATTGCTGGCCGGGCCGGTGCCTTCTCCTTCGCGCATCCTGCGAGACGCGAAATATCCTATATTGGTCGTCGCGACTGGGGAACAACCCGCCTCAGTAGCACCTGATTGACGTATAGTTGGGGTTAAAGTCTGTCTCGCTAAAAAGCCATTTAAGAAAAGCTATTTTATAGGCCTACTTCTAGAGAAGCGACGAGACCGGCGGCAGCGGATGGCCCAAGGCCTTCGCTGCTTCGGCCCAGAACTCCCTGGTCTCTGCATCGCGGCTCGGTACTTTGCGCATCAATTCCACGCCATGGCTAAAATCTCGTTCGGCATCCGCCTTGTTGCCGCGTCCATGCTCGGCAATCGCCAAAAGGAAAAAATTGCTCGCGTCCGCTTCCTTATTAGGTCCCACTGATTTGTTCAGTGTGCTAACCGCTTCGTCCCATTGTTTGTTGCGCACCAGCGCCAACCCTAGAGCATTGTATTCGGGTCCCGCGTTGTCCCCCGCCAGCCTTAGCGCTTTGCGCGAAAGCTCCAAGGCTTCCTGCGGACGACGCAACCGCGCGTCCGGTACTGTCAGCAGAAACCAAGCCAGGGTATCGAACGCCTCCGCACTGTCCGACCGCGTCGCGCATGCTTTGCGGTACACCCTGTCCGCCTCGACGTAATTCCCAATCGCTTTATAGTCCTCCGCGAGGGCTGTCATGGACATCACCGCCAGTCTATGTTTGGGTCCCAGCACGCGTGAGCGAGCCTCCAACGTCTTCGCATCAAGCACGGCCGCCTGTTCGTATTTGTGATCCGCCCGGTAATCCAACGCGAGGTTGCTCATGGACCATAGTGTGTCCGGGTTGTCCGGGCCCAGCACTTTGCGCCGCAACTCCAGCGTCTGCAGGTCTAGCGCCTCGGCTTCCGCCTTGTGCCCTTGCGAACGGAGGTCGTCCGCCAGATTGTGCATCGAGCGAAGGGTGTTCGGATGCTCCGGTCCCAAAACGCGCCGCTGAATCTCCAGCACCTGCCGATCGATGGCCTCGGCCCCCGCGAAATTTTTCTCGCTGCGGTAATCGAACCCCAGATTTACCATAGCATCCAGAGTGTCCGGATGTTCGGCCCCCAGCACGCGCGTGCGGCTCTCCACGAGTTGCTTATCCAGCGCCATCGTTTCCGCGAATTTGTTCTGGCTGCCGTACGCCGCCGCTAGATTATTCATCGCGTTCAGCGTTTCCGGATGGTCCGGCCCGAAAAGCCGCCTCCGGATCTCCAGCGCCTCCCTGTTCATCTTCTCCGCCTCCGCATACTTCCCCTGCTCGTATTCCATGATTGCCAGGAAATACATGGCCTCCGCCGTTTGCCGCGAAACCGCTCCGAAGACGCGCTGGCTCACCTCCACCGCTCGTTTCCCCAGCGCCTCTCCGTCGGTATACTTTCCCAGTTCATCATCAATGGAGACAAGGCGGTTCATCGTCTGCAGCGTTACCGGATGTTCCGGCCCCAGCGCATGCCGGCTCAACTCCAGCGTCTGCTTGGCCAGTGCTTCCGCCTCCGTGTATTTCCCCTGCGCCTCTTCTGTGTTTGCCAACCGCAGCATTGTCTCAATCGTCTTCTGGCTTCGCGGACCGTACACCTTTTGCTCCAGCTCCAGCGCGCGTTCCAGTTGCTTGCGCCCCTCCGCATACAGCCCCAGGTCCGTGTAGGTCGTCCCGATTGTTTTGCGGATCGCCGCTTCCACATCCGGTTGCTTGCCGAACTTACCCCCGATATTCTGCGCCGCGCGCTCTAGCGCCGTGCGCACCTTCATATCCGGGTCAGGCTTCGCCTGGCTGTACGCACTCGCCTGCGAGAGCAAATCTTTTTGAAGAAAGTCGTTCACCGCCCGCGCGATCTCCTCTGCCTTGCGGGCGTGCAACGCTTCCCGCGTGCTCACGACCACGCCCGCCACCAGCACCAGGAACACCGCCGCCGCGCTCGTCACCAGCGTCTTGTGACGCCGCGCAAACTTCTGCAATTGATAGCCGGTGCTGGCCGGCTTCGCTAGAATCGGTTCGTCGTCCAGATAGCGCCGGATGTCTGCGGCCAGGTCCGCCGCCGATGCATACCGCCGCGTCTTGTCCTTCTCCAGCGCCTTGGCGGCGATCGTCTCCACGTCCCCCCGGTACACTCGGTTCACACCGCTTAGCGGGTTCGGATCTACCTCTTGGATCGTCCGTGTCGCCTCATGCAGTTGCCGCGACAATTCATACGGCAGCTTGCCGGCCAGCAGCTCATACAGGATTACGCCCAACGCGTAGACGTCGCTCCGCGTGTCCAGGGCCAGCGGATCGGCCAGCACCTGCTCCGGGCTCATGTATTGCAGCGTGCCCAGCAGTTGTCCCATGTCGGTCTGCCGCGTGACTCCTGTGTCCGAATCTGTCGCGCGCGCCAGCCCGAAGTCCAGAATCTTTGGCTGTCCCAAGTCGTCCACGATGATGTTGCCGGGTTTCAGGTCACGGTGGATGATCCCGCGCTGGTGCGCGTGTTGCACCGCTTCGCACACCTGGATCATCAGCGCCAGCCTCTGCCGCAGGCCGAATTTGCGCTTTGCGGCACAGACCGTCAGGGGCTCGCCGCGGATCAGCTCCATCGCAAAAAAGGGTTGTAGCCCCGAGGGGGTCTCCGCGCTGCCCGCCTCATAAATCTGCGCGATACCCGGATGGTGCAGGCGCCCCAGCGCCTGCGATTCCTGTTCGAACCGCTTCAGCAGTCGTGGACTCGCCCACGCCGCCTTGATCACCTTAAGCGCCACGCGGCGGCGCGGCTGGTCCTGCTCGGCTTCGTACACCGTGCCCATGCCGCCTTCGCCCAGTACCCGCAGGATGCGGTAGTGCCCGATCTTTTCGGGCACGCCGGGCGGGCGCTCCGCTTCGGGAATGTAATCTCCTGAAGTGAGCGTCTGCATGGGGTCAATGGGATTTTCGGGACGGCTTCTCTCGCTTGGATCCTCGGCCAACGCAGCGAACCTCCTGCTGCAACAGTGCAGGTCTCGGTCTTTACCCAATAAGAATACCGGATTCGTCGTCCTGGTGTGTCACAAGGAACCTCTCTCAGAAATGTGGACATAAGTAAGGCCGGTCCAATGACATTGTTGACGTGAGGGAGCGAAAGCAATTCATGTCGTGCTCGTTCTCCGGGGCGTCCGGAACCATTGCCTTAGCGATGCTTTCAGGACCGCAGGTTATCGAAGCGCTTACCACTTTCCCGCGTGAGCGCCACCATCCACATGCACGACTTCTCCGCTCACAAAACTCGCTTGCTCCAGAAATAGCAAAGCATCCACGATTTCTGGCACTGTTCCTAGCCTGTGAATCGGATGCAGGTTCTTCAGTGCCTCGTGGGCTTCCTGTTTGTGCATGGGGGTATCGATGATTCCCGCACCGATGGCATTAAAGCGAATGCCTCGATCGGAATACTCAATCGCAAGACTCTTGGTGACAGTATTGATCCCGCCTTTGCTGAAGTACGTCCCGAAAGCGTTAAGGCCCTTCACGGGTTGCACGACCAAGGTCGTTGAAATGCTTACCACATGGCCGCGGCCCTGCTTGAGCATCTGACGAACGGCTGGTTGAGTCACATAAAAGAACCCGTCAGCATTAGTGGACATAATTGCCCGATATTGCTCCTCGGTATATTCATGAAAGTCCCCCGGTACGAAAATTCCGGCGTTGTTTACCAGCAGATCGATCCTCCCTGTTCTGGCCCGTGCCGCCTCAGTGAGTTCCACGCCCAAAGGTCGGTTTGCCACGTTCCCGTCTACCAGAACGCAACGGTCGGAGGATTCAAGCACTCCAGCCTTTGTGATGTTTCTTGCGGTGGCAACGACGTGATAGCCCTCGTGCAATAGTGCTCGGGCAATGCCCAGCCCGATCCCGCTGGAGGCACCCGTAACAATTGCTGTCTTTGATTCCATGGAAAAACTCCTTATCAATATCGTTCTGTGAAAACGTTATTTTAAACTCTCGCACATCACAGCCACGGTAGCATGTACATGTCTGTTGATCTAGTACGCACCTTTTGGTAATAATTGGAAATGCCAAAACAACGACCGAAAGCTAATCTTTTCGACCCTAACTGCTCGTCCCGCGACGTCTTGGAACTCGTTGGAAGCAAATGGAGCATGCTGCTCCTGTGTGCGCTCTATGACAGCAAGACCCGTACGGGGCAACTCAAAAGGAGACTTCAAGGCATCTCTCAGAAGATGCTGACGCAGACGCTGCGAGATATGCAGCAGAACGGTATCGTCAAGAGAATCAGTTACCCTGAGGTGCCACCACGAGTCGAGTACGAGCTCACGGAACTAGGCTACTCTTTGGGGGAATTGGTGGTGAAGATGGAACAGTGGATTGTGAAACACCATTCGATCATCCTCAAGGCAAGAAAGAAGCCTGTTTGATTCGTGAAAAACGGACGAACACTCTGATTGCGAATTCGGACAAGACTTGTGACTAGGCTTAAATCCCGATTAGTTAGCTAACCGACGAGTTCAGCCGTTCTACTGACCCTACGGCCTCATTTCGCTTCCGACCGAGCTAAGTCACCTAGGGTGGACTGGAGCGCTTGCTCACCGAGGATGGGAGACGTGGCAGGAAGAGAGAAGCACAGAATGTCACCGCCGGCGGCGATTGAGACGTATTGTGTGCCATGGACAGCATAGGTCATTGGCGAAGCCCGGAAGGTCTGGCCGGTGTGAAAATGCCAAAGAACCTGGCCGGATTTTGCATCGACGGCCTCAAAGGATTCTGCGTCGTCACCGAAGAAGACCAGCCCCCCGGCGGTGGTCAGGACACCGCCCCAGGAGTTCCCTTTCCCTATTTGCGAATAACTCCAGGCGCGTCTTCCATCCGAAAGATGGAGCGCGAACAGAATCTTCTGCATACCTTCCCGGGGCGCGAGCTTGGTGCCGGTGTTGTAAAAAGTTTCGCCCTTCGCAAATTCCTTGGATTTTGCAAGGAACAAATTGCAACTCTCAAGAGCCATGACATAGAAAAGACCCGTGTCAGGGCTATAGGAAGGCGAGAACCAGTTGGTGGCGCCGTCGATACCGGGACAAATTGTCGTTCCTTGGGCGGTGGGAATCAAGCCAGAAAGAATCGGACGGCCTGACGCGTCTATGCCTTTGGCCCAAGTGAGTTTTTCCACAAACGGAGTTGCTCTGAGAAACTTGCCGTTAGTCCTATCGAGGACATAGAAAAAGCCGTTGCGATTGGCCTGCACCAGCAGACGACGAGTTACTCCATTTTCTTCTATGTCAAGCAGTACTGGCGTTTCGTTGGCATCGTAATCGTACAGATCGTGTGGTGTGAATTGAAAATACCACTTGAGCTCGCCAGTGTCCGGATCCAAGGCCAGCACACAAGCGGTATAGAGGTCATCGCCAGGGCGGGAGTCTCCCACAAAGTCGGGCGCAGCATTGCTGGTAGTCCAATACAACAGGTTGAGTTGAGGATCATAGGTGCCAGGCATCCACGTTGTACCGCCACCGTGAAGGTAGGAATCGCCCGGCCAACTCGCAGAACCAAACTCGCCAGGTCCGGGAATCGTCCAGAACTGCCATTTGCGCTTCCCGGTTGCGGCGTCGAACGCCGCGACGAAACCCCTCACACCCGAATCTCCCCCCGACGTCCCGACGACAACCCTGTCTTTTACCACCAAGGGAGCGCTGGTCGCTCCGTAATGCTTTGCCTTGTCGGCGTACTGTACATCCCAGAGCAAGCCTCCGGAACGAGTGTCCAGACTCAGGAGGTGAGCATCATCGGTTTCGATGAATACGGAATCTCTCCACACCGCCACGCCACGATTCTTGTGGGCAGCGGCATCGTCGAGCAGGCCGGAACTTTCGGGCCGGTGGTAATGCCAAAGTTCCCTCCCAGTGCGCGCATCCAAAGCGAATACGTCGTTAGACGAGGTGACATACATGATTCCGCGAATGACAACCGGAGTTACTTCCAGATTTTGCGAATTGCCTGGGTGGAAGACCCAGGCCGCGCGCAACTGCACCACATTTCTGTTGTTGATCTGCTGCAGCCTGCTGTAGCGGCGACCCGTATAGTCGCCATTATAGGAAGTCCAATTTTCACCGACTGGTTGCGCGGTCAAATCCTCCGTGGTTACCCTTGGAATGACCGATACCGGTGCGCCTTCCTGCTGCCCGGCGATCGCGGTTCCACCGAATAGAGTCCCAACGAAAAGAATGAAGAGCTCAATAACGCGATAGTTCATCTCAGCGATCGTCCAGAACACCAATGCGCGCTTCTTGAAGTGGTCCACGATCTACACCGCCCTCGTCTAGGAGATGTAGGGAAACGCGCGCGGCCTTTCCTCCGGGAGAGATTTCCGCCTGCAAGTTCACGACTTTTGCCGGAGTGACATCCAGAATTTGTGACGCACCGATCTTCGCGCCATGTTCGTTGTAAAAATGCGCAACCAAATGCCCTGCATAGAAGACGCCGAAGGTGCCAGCGAGTTTCACTTTGTCACCATCGAGGCGCATGGCCCGCAACGGGCGAACCAGGATACCCGCATCGGTTACTCCAAGGATATCGGTTTCGGATCGGGTCGGAAACCATTCCGTATTGAACTCACACTCTTCGCCCGGGTTTAGGCGGCACATCGGGCTGTTGAGTTCAGCCTCCATGTAATAGGGCGCTTCGTGCTTGCTTCCAAAGGTGGCTTCACCATCGCTGTCGAGACGCAGTTCCGGCCCATTGGTCCAAAAGATAACCGAAGCGCGACCAGGATAGGTTTTCGTCGCTTCGTATTGAAATTTTTCGATCATCGCGAAACGGCTGCGGCCATCTACCACCGCCAGCCAGCCGGCGACCGAATCGACCCAAAATTCGGCGGCCATATGGGCGTAATGCACGGAAAACATCCCATCTTCACGCACCGAAGCAGCGGGGTTTTCGGCGGGCCCGAATCGTACATGGTACCGGTTCAGATAGCTGCTCGATGGATTGGTGGGAGTGAAACCCCAGATATCCGGATTCCGTTTCGAGGTGTCCCAGGGCAGGCTCGCAGAATACTGCGAGACCGATTGTACAGACCATTCCACTGTATGCCCGGTGATGTTTCTCATCCTGGCGTGAAACTGAATTCGAGGGGAGATTGCGTCGAGACGGATGGTGCGTGAAAGCTGAATGCCGGTCTGGGAGTCGGCTGGACTTACTAGCTGGATTTCACATTGCGAACCCTCGGATAGCTTTTGGAAGGTATAGGGACCGTCGTCGAGGATATCCGAGTTTCCTGGCCAGTGTTGTTCGTCGTCATTCCCTTCAGGTAGCAGCCAGAGTTTGTCTCCACCGTAGTTGAACCATTGGGCGGATGTCGGTGGCAGGTATTTGCCCGCCAATTCCGGGTTGACAAACAGATAGTCGTGCCCGCCAAAGGAGACTTGCATGAGCCGGCCGCCGCTTTGTGGCACAACAATGAGCTTCACCCACTGATTTGAGAGTTGCTGTGCGGCCCAGCCGTGGTAGTCGATGGGCTCGACCCTGCATTGGGTTTTCTCTTGCCCCCTAGTCTGCGCGAAGGCTGCGATCAGGGTAGTCGAGGGCAGCACGACGAGCGACAAAAGTAACCGCAAACGCCCGATGACGGGGTGTCGCCAATTCATCTTTCTAACCTTTCCCGGGGCCGCCGGTATCTGAAGAAGAAAAATCCGTATTCGTTCTGCGAAAACGAAACGAAGTGATATAAAACGAAAGAAAAGCATTGGCGTTAACACGTTTCTCATGGTAAATGAAGTTGCAATTTTCGAGTGCAAAAATCGCGCCAGGGGCGGGGGCATCCTTGAAAATCGGCTTGTTGCTATTTCTGCTGGCTCCCTGCCTTTTGGCTCAGGAGCGGAAGATCGACCCGACCTGGCTGCATCGTTATGCGCCTGATACCAAGCCATCCAGCACTATGTTCACAAGCGATTCGTGCCACTATAAGCCGCTGTTTGGCGAAGGGGACTCAGAAGAACGGAGCTTGCGGAGTGTTTCGCGCTTTGGGGAGATTGAAGTTGCGAAGGGCGGCGGATGCAAACCAGTTACCTACGGCCGTGAAGAGGAGATTTATTTTATTTTGAGTGGGCATGGAACCCTCGAATACGGCACGGAGCAGCATGCCCTGCGCAAATCCGACTTTACCTACCTGCCGCCAGGGGTCCGGCATTCGATTGCGAACGATTCCAACGACTCGCTAAGAGTATTGGTGATGGGATTCAAGATCCCTGATAAGGTGATGTTAAGCTCACCGGCGGCGCAGCCGAACATTGTGAACCTAAAAGGAGTGAAGGAGCAGACCGTCGATGGCCATCCTTCCTCAGTTCTTTACAAGCTCTTGATCGGACCGCGAGGAGCCAAACGCGACGCAATTGATGATGCCTACGTGATAACGAGTCTTTTTTGGATGGATTTTGCGCCCGGTGGCACAAACTTTCCGCACCACCATGAAACAGCCGAGGAGATCTATCTTCTCGTTGAGGGAAACGGAGACATCGTGGCCGGAAGTGGGTTGGATGGCATTGAGGCCCGGTTTCCTGCAAAGTCCGGGGATGCATACTACTTTCGTCCCAACTGTACGGTCGGCTTCTACAACCAGAACAACGCCGGAGCCAAAGCCTACATTCTGGCTGTGCGCTCCCGGATTCCATTGCCGGACGAGGTTGACTAGGACACCAGAAGGGTTCGCGGCAGAATGTTCACCACAAGCCCCATGATTTGCGACTACCAAGGCACCTAGTGGAGGCAGCTAATGTATCGTGAGAATCCCAACCGGCGATCGTTTTTCAAGTTCCTGGCAGCCGCGCCGTTACTGAGCCAGATTGCAGCGCGCAACTTCTGTGCCCAGGCGGCGACCGCGCTCGGGGGCAGTTCGGACCAAAACGTGTACACACGCCTGGGCGTCAAAACCATCATCAATTGCCGCGGCACCTGGACCTATTTGAGCGGTTCGCTGGAATTTCCCGAAGTCCGGCAGGCACAGGAAGAGGCCGCACGGTATTTCGTCAACATGATCGAACTACAGCGCGGGGTCGGGCGCCGGTTGGCGGAATTGACGGGGGCTGAATCGGGCATCGTGACGTCGGGTTCGGCCGGCGCGATGGCTGCGGCGACGGCGGGATGCATAGCCGGAATCGACGACAAGAAGATATGGCAGCTTCCAGATACGACGGGGATGAGGCACGAAGTGCTAATGATGGGAGGGCGGAGTGCATTTGACAGCGCGATTCGCCTAACCGGGGCGAAGCTCCTACTCGTTTACTCGCTCGACGAACTTTCCAAGGCGATCAACGAAAACACTGCGATGATCTACACCACCGACCTCGGTGAAAAATTGCAGAACGAATTGAGCATTGCGAAGGATCGCAAAGTTCCGATGCTGCTCGATGATGCTGCAGGCATTCCGCCTGTCGAAAACGCGAAACTCTACGCGAAGATGGGAATCGATCTGTACTGCTTCTCTGGAGGAAAGGGTTTACGCGGGCCCCAGTGCAGCGGGTTGCTCTTCGGCCGTAAGGATCTGATTGAAGCGGCACTGATGAATTGCAGTCCGCGCGAAGGAGCGGTGTGTCGTCCGATGAAGGTCGGCAAGGAGGAAGTCATAGGATGTCTTGTGGCGCTGGAAACCTGGCTGAAGATCGACGAAAAGAAACTGTACGAGGAATGGAATGCGCGGATCGATCGAATTCGAAAGTTGGTGGAAACGGTTCCCGGTGTGAAGACCAGCGCCTATGTTCCGGATGACGGAAACCGTTACCCGACCTTGAAGATCTCATGGGATCAGCAGGGATGGGGTTACACGATCGCGGATTGCGTGACAGAGTTGCGCTCGGGTGACCCTTGCATCGAAGTGCTCGGTGCCGACAACCCGAGCCTGGTAACGGCGGTTCGTGAGGGCAACCCCGGGCCGACACGAAAGGAGCGCAAGGCACCCGACCATATCGAACTGGTTTCGATAACCATTCAACCCGGAGAGGAAATGATCGTCGGAGAGAGATTGCGCTCCATTTTGGGTGCGGCGCAGAAGAAGCATCGCTAGCGTGTCAGGACGGAATAACGGGGAAACGGTTTGCGCGTAAAGCAAATTACGCTTGTAGTACAGGCATCACTGGCCATTATGTGTGCCGCTTGCTGCTCAGGAGTTGCTGCGCAAGAGCGCGTTCGCGCAGTCGTTCCACCGCAAGTCGCTGCGAGTTCTTTCGTCTCGCCTGCAGTCGATACGGGAGACTATGTATATGTTTCCGGCCAAGGACCACGGCGCCCGGACGGAACGTTGCCGACGAATTTCGCGGCACAAGTTCAGCAAGCTCTCGACAATATAAAACGGATCCTAGAAGCAGCCGGTTTGACGATGAACAATGTCGTGTACATGCAGGTCTATCTGACCGACTTCAGTAACTACGATGAACTGAACAAGGTCTTTTCCGAGAATTTCCCGAAGGTTTTGCCAGCGCGCGCGGTTCTGGGTGTCGCCAAACTGCCGGAGCCTTCGGTTCAGGTCAACGCGGTGGCGGCGCGCAATTTGACGGATCGGCGGGCCGTTGCTCCAGCGAATTCTCCTCATGGCGATGGATTCTCTCCCGGGATTCTAACGCACGACCGGCTGTTTTTTTCGAGCGTGGCGGGCATTGATCCCGTCACCGGCAAACCTCCGGAGGATCCGGCAAAACAAGTCGAACTGGCGCTTGACGGGATGAAGGCTGTCGTCAACGCGGCGGGTCTCGAGTTGAGCAACGTGGTCTTCGTCAATCCCTATCTGACGAAAGAAATTCCCATGCGCGTGATGAACGAGCACTATGCTCGCCGGTTTGAGTTTGGCAATACGCCAGCACGCGCAACGATTCAGGTGACCAGCCTGCCCGGCGGCGCGCACATCGAATATACGGGCGTTGCGGTGCGCGACCTCCACACACGGAAAGCAATCCGCCCGAAAAACATGGCACCGAGTCCTACGGCGAGTCCCTGCGTGTTTGCAGGCGAGACCTTATATTGCTCTGCGAAGAGCGGTTTCATCCCCGGTCCGCATGGCGGTGTGTACGCCCCCACCACAACAACACAGCTTCGCCAGACCATGCGCAATCTGCTCGACAATCTGGAGGAAGCGGGAATGGATTTCAGCCAGGTGGCGTCCACAACCGTCTATCTAGATGACCTTGCCGATACCAAAGACTTCGATCAGGTTTACGGCCAATATCTTGGTCCGATCATGCCAGCGCGAACAACGATCCAGCAGATTGTCTCGGGAGAACGTAAAGAAGAAGATGGCGAAGGGCACTTCCCTGACTTGGAACAGGTTTCTTTAATCGCGGTTCAAAGGCACCCCTGACAGTAAGCTACTCGGCCGGCCGGTTTCCCCTAAGGGCACGACGTCCAATCCGACCGCTAGCGTCCACACAAAGTCCCTTTGCTGTGAGTGCGTAGTAGTTCCGACCCCTCGGTTAACAGTCCGGTTAAGGCTGCAAAACTGGCAGCAAATGTGCCCGGGCCTGCCAGGCCCGGGGCGCTGGTATAGTGATTGCCGCTGCCGATCGCTAATTGCAGGGGATTATCAGTGCCCCATAAGTTAAGTACTCTGGGTAAAGCGCAGTTCCGGAAATGAGGAAAGCGTGAGGGACTCACTCGGGCTGACGGGCACCAAATATGGATGCGGCGTGGGTCTGTGTAGTGCGTGAGTGCACCTGGACGGGGAAGCGCGCCGGTCGTGCCTAACGCCGGTTGGTACGGTGGGAGCGAAAAAAGTCACCACAATTGAGGGGCTCTCGGCAAACCCGTAACCATCCCGTACAGCGCGTGGGTCAAGGGACAGGTTCCGCAGTGCGGCTACTGCCAGTCGGGGCAGATCATACAGGCAGCGGCGTTTCCCAGCGAACGGTAATAGACTGTTGGGGAAGAAACCGGAGAAACTGGCATGCCTTACCAGGCGCGACGCCGCGAATTCCTCTTCCAAATAACGGCCGCTGGTGCAGCCGCCCTGACAGCGCCATCTTTCCTGTGCGGGAAGTTAAGCGCCGGCGAACCGCTTTACCGGCCGATGGACCTCTCATATTTCGATACGCCGATTTCCCCTGCCCCTTCGAAAATCCACATCGGATACGCGGCGATCACGTGGGGCGGGCAGGATCGACAGGCGATCGACGACATTGCCGCGCTGGGGTTCCCCGGCGTTCAGTTGCGCGCCAATGCCGTGAAGGAATTCGGCAGCCCCGCGGAGTTGCGGGAACTACTGGAAAAGCGTCAACTGAGAATGGTGGCGCTCTCGAGCGGAAGTTTGCGGATTGATCCTTCGGTCGAGGCCGAAGAAATCGCAAAGCACACCGCGAATGCCAGATTTGTTCACGATGTGGGAGGCCTTTATCTTCAAGTCGTGGATGAGCGCCCCAAAGGGCGTCCGGTCACGGCTGAGGCCTATGGCCGCGTGGGCCAGTTGCTGACCGAAATCGGCAAGCGCACGGCGGATCTGGGCGTCTCACTCGGTTATCACAACCATATGGGCACTCTCGGGGAAAGTCCCGAAGGTGTGGATCAAGTTCTGCACGGCTCCGACCCGCGTTATGTGAAGCTGGAGCTGGATATTGCGCACTATTTGCAGGGCGGCGGAAATCCCGCGAAAGCCATCGAAACTTACGCGGACCGCCTGCTGTTCCTCCATTTGAAAGATGTGGAAACAACACACCCCGGCGCGAATGCGAATCCTTCCTATCGTTTTGTCGAACTCGGCCGCGGACGCATGGACCTTCCCGCGGTGTTTGAAGCCCTGCGCAAGATAAACTTCCGTGGCTGGGCCATCGTCGAACTGGATAGGGTCCCTGACGCCGCCCGCTCGCCTAAAGACTCCGCGGGGATCAGCAAGGAATATTTAGAAAAGAAGCTCGGAGTGGCGATATGAAGTCTCCTTTCCGCGTGGCCGTCATTAACGACGAGATCGGCCAGGACTTTGGCCGCGCCTGCGAAGTTGCCTCCCGGGAATTCCTGATCGACTGGATCGAGCTGCGGGGAATGTGGAACAAAAACCTGCTGCGGCTCGATGCCAAGGAAGTCGAGGAAGCGCGCCGCATCCTCGAAAAAAACAATTTGCGAGTCACCGATATCGCCAGCCCGCTCTTCAAAGTGGATTGGCAAGGCGCGCCGCAATCGAAATTCAGCCCCAAGCGAGATCAGTTCAACGCCGACTTCACTTTTGAACAGCAAGACGAGGTACTGGAGCGGTGCATCGAACTGGCAAAGGCCTTCAGCATCGACCGCGTGCGTTGCTTCGACTTTTGGAGGCTCGATGAACCCTTGCCGTTTCGCGCCGCGATCAACGCGAGACTGCTCGATGCTGCTGCGAAGGCTGGTAAAAAGGGCGTAACCCTGCTCCTCGAAAATGAACCCGCTTGCAACACCGCGACCGGAGCGGAAGCGGCCAAGGTGCTGTCGGAGGTCAGGTCTCCCCATCTCCTGTTGAATTGGGACGCCGGAAACGCGGCGACGCTGGGAGAGACCCCTTTCCCGGACGGCTATGCCCTGCTCCCGAAAGAACGCATCGGACACTGTCATTGCAAAGACGCGGTGAAATCGTCCGATGGCAAGGGCTACCAGTGGGCCGCGATGGGCAGCGGCATCATCGATTGGGTAGGCCAGTTCAAAGCCCTAAAGCGTGATGGTTACACCTATGCCGTCAGTTTGGAAACGCATTGGCGCGGTGCGGGCACTCCGGAAGAATCCACGCGCCAAAGCTGGGCTGGAATGAAAAAGCAACTGCGGGAAGCCGGAACTTTGTAAACAAAATCAAAAGAATCACAAAATCACCTTTCGGGGGCCAGGAGTCGCAACATGGCTGAAAACACCAGACGCAATTTCGTCAAGCAAACGGCCATCTGCACCGCGGCGGTCCTAGCCTATCCGTCCCCGCTCGTTCTTGGAGCGAATGACCGTGTTCGCGTGGGGATGATTGGGGCAGGGGCGCGCGGACAGGACTTGCTCAAGCAGGCTTTGGAAGTCCCCGGCATTCAGCTGGTGGCCGTCGCAGACGTTTACAAGCGGAGGCACGAAGAGACCAGGCAGCTGATTCCGCAGGTCCAGACGTTTGAAGATCATCGCCGTCTGCTCGACAGGAAAGACCTTGATGCCGTTATCGTCGCAAGTCCTCTCCACATACACGCGCTGCATTTCCTGGATACGCTGGCCGCCGGAAAAGATCTCTACGCCGAAAAAACGATGACCTGGTCCATTCCGGAAGCGGAACAGTGCCTGGCCGCGGCGAAAAAATCGGAGCGCGTTGTACAAATCGGCCTGCAACACGAAAGTTCCGGCGCTTTGGCGGAGGCCCGCCATTGGATCAAGGCCGGGCTCGCCGGCAAGATTACGCAGGTCGAGTCCTGGATGAGCCGCAATACGCCCCATGGAAAGGGCCAGTGGGTGCGCGAAGTGCCGCCGGACTGCACTCCGCAAAACGTGGACTGGAAGGCATTTCTGAACGGGCGGCCGGACCGCGCATTCGAC
>DATFSI010000070.1:0-11365 GCA_035262705.1 Candidatus Acidiferrum sp.
TTGCGGGTCCTTGGATTCCGTTCGGTCGTTATAGGAGGAGACAATGTCGACAAGGCGAGAGTTTGTCCAGTACCTTCCAATAGCCGGAGCTAGTTTCGCGGTGGCGGGAAATTTCATCTTCGGGGAAGCCCAGGCCGACGCCCAGGCGCCGGCACTGCTGGAGGGACACTTTCATCCCCAGGGCAAGGCGCCTTCGACGTACACCATAGAGGTACTGAAGCAGGCGAAGGCAACTTTGCCGTTCAACGATACGCGTGACCTGGAGGAGCAGAAGAAGGGGCTGATTGCCCCCATGAAGCAGATGGTGATCAAGTCCGATCGCGGCGGGGTGGCGTGGGACGTGGAGCGCTTCCAGTTCCTGCAAGGGGACCAGGACTTCGACAGCATCCATCCTTCCCTGCTGCGCCAGGCCCGCCTGACCATCAACTACGGACTGTATGAGGTCATACCGGGAATCTATCAGGTGCGCGGATTTGATTTGTCCGACATTTCCTTTGTCCGGGGCAAGACCGGCTGGATTGTCTTCGATCCGCTGATCAGCGCCGAAACCTCGCGAGCTGCCTGGGAGTTGTTCCAGCAGCACCGCGGCGAAGGGCTGCCCGTCACCGCCGTGATTTACTCCCATACTCACGGCGACCACTGGGGCGGAGTCCGCGGCATCGTCAGCAATGAGGATGTTCGCTCGGGCAAGGTTGCCATCGTCGCTCCCGCTGACTTCATGCAGTTCACGGTATCAGAGAACATCTTTGCCGGCAATGCCATGAACCGGCGTCTCTTCTACCAGTATGGAATCCTTCTGCCACCCAGCCCGCACGGATACGTGACGCAGGGTCTTGGACTGCGCGTTTCTGCCGGCAGTTCGGGCCTGATCGCTCCCACTGTCACCATCTCGAGGCCGATTGAGGAGATCGAGGTGGACGGCATCAAGATGATCTTCCAGAACACGCCCAATACGGAAGCGCCGCGGGAGATGAACACCTACATCCCCAGCATGAAGGCGCTGTGGATGGCCGAAAACGTGACCGGGACGCTGCACAATCTCTATACCCTGCGCGGGGCGCAGATCCGCGATCCCCTGAACTGGTCGAAGTATATTAACCAGGCGCTGTACCACTTTGGCCAGGAGGCCGAGGTTATGTTTGCCTCGCACCACTGGCCGCGCTGGGGCAACACTCGCATTCAGGAGATCCTGCGCGCCCAGCGGGACCTGTACGCCAACATGAACAACCAGGTCCTGCACTATGCCAACCAGGGCGTCACCATCAACGAAATCCAGAACGTCTACGAGGTGCCCAAGAGCTTGCAAGCACAGTGGAATTGCCGCGGCTATCACGGCTCGCCGCAGCACAACGCTCGCGGCGTCATTCAGCGCTACCTTGGTTTCTGGGACTGCAACCCCGCCACTCTGATTCCGCTGTCGCCGTCGGACTCGGCCCCCCTTTACGTGGAAATGATGGGCGGTTCGGACAAGATCCTGGCCAGCGGCCGAAAACTATTTGACGAAGGAAAGTACTTCCATGCGCAGGAGATCGTCAACAAGCTGGTGCAGGCCCAGCCACAAAACAAGGCAGCCAAGGACCTGCTCGCCGACATTTTTGAGCAAATCGGGTACCAGCAGGAGAACCCTGGCCTGCGAAACAGCTATCTGGCGGCGACCTACGAGCTCCGTACGGGTATCCCGCAAGGCGAGACCGCCAGCTCCAGCAGTCCCGACGTCATGCGCGCCATGACCACCGAGCTGTTCCTGGACTTCCTCGGCATCCGCATGGACAGCAAAAAGGCCGAGGGCATGCGCTTCACCATCAACCTGGTCACGCCCGACAACGGCGAAAAGTTCCTCATCGAACTGGAGAACGCCACGCTGACTAACATTCAGGGCTTCCAGTCGCCGAATCCCGACCTGACTATTACCGTCAACCGCTCCGACCTGGAGCTTGCCATGATGGGCAAGAAGAAGCTCGACGCGATGATCGCCGACGGAACTGCCAAAACGCAGGGCAACCTGGCGATCCTGAAGCAACTGGCCTCGCTCATGGTCGATTTCGACCCGCGCTTCGAAATCATGCCCGGCACAGCCAATCGCGGCTCCAAGGTGCCGCACGTCTCTGCCTTCCAGGTGGAAGGTGAGACGAATCTTGATCCGTTCCAAGCAGTGCAGGCCGAGTTCGTGGCCGACGCGGAGTAACACGATTCACCATCAACCTGATCAAGCCGGACAATGACGAGAAATTCCTGATCGAGACGAACAACGCGACGCTTATGAACATCAAGGGATTCCTTGCCAGCGAGCCCGACTTGGTCCTGACGATCAACCGGTCCGATCTGGAACGCACGATGATGGGAGCGAAAACTCTGGAGGCGCAGATTGCGGATGGAACCGCTAAGACAGTGGGCGACGTCAAAATTTTGAAACAACTTGCCTCGCTCATGGTCGACTTCGACCCGCGCTTTGAAATCACGCCGGGTACTAAGGGCCAAGGACTTGAGGTGGCGCATGCTGACCCTTACGCGGCGGCGCCGGAGAAAATCATCGCCGAATAGCCAATCGTCTGAGCGGCCAATAGTTACGCCGCCGAGAATTAATGGCGCTTTGGAATCTGAACCGCCGCAGATAGCACACATACTGCCGTTGCAGCCTCGCGAGATTCTTATGTGGTCCATTCACGTTGGTGGAGATACACATGACGTCGTCGGAGGTGTGCCCTTATACCTGGAGACTTCTACTCTTTCGAGTTCTTTACGAGTTGAAGGTCAACGGTGTTATGCACATCGGATAACCAAATTAAGTCTTCCCGGAGAATCCAAAAAATGAGGATACAGCGTTGCATATACCCAATTGTGATTTTGATGCTTGCATTTACCATGGGCGCGGTGGCGGAAGCCCAGGTCGAACCGGAAACTCCTACCACACCGCCTTCCTTCCACCAGGATAGTTGGCACGTGAGTATTTCGCCTTATCTCTGGTTGGTTGGCATGAACGGAACCATTGCTGTGGCGGGGCACGAGGCGAGTGTCAATCAATCTTTTGCCGACATCTTCAGCAACCTGAAGTTCGGAGTCATGGGATTGACCGAGGTCCGGCGAGGCCAAGTCGGAATACTAACCGACCTGATGTATGTCTGGCTAGGCAACGAGAAGGCCATCCCCGTCCAGGGGCTTCCCGGCGCACTGAACCTCAACAATAACTTGAACACGGTGACCCTTACCCCGGAAATCGCGTACCGACTCTTTGCCGGCAATCGAGGCGCAATCGACCTTCTGGTTGGTATTCGGTATTACCACACAAGTGCAACGATCAAAGCAACGGTGAGTCAAATCGGGCAGGTTTCCTATTCGGCAGCGGACAACTGGGTGGATGGCATAGAAGGTGCCCGGTTCCAGGTAAATCTCAGCCGGCGTGTCGGAGCTTTTTTTATCGGGGACGCGGGCGGAGGAGGTTCCCGTTATTCCTGGCAAATTGCGACGGGAATCGGCTACAGACTGAACAGACGTTGGACATCACAATTCGGGTACCGAAGGCTCTATTACAAGCGGCAAGCTGGCCCGAACTTCGGCCTCGACCAAACCCAGCAGGGCCTGATACTCGGAATAACCTATCGGCTTAAGTGACGGTCCAGGCGTAACAAAGAACGGGGCACTAATGACTACGTAGAACTAACTCATTGGTATAATGCGGACAACGATTACCCATGCAGTTTACTTTGGATTATTCACGGCGTTACTTATCGGGGCGCCGTGTGCCTTGTGTCAGAACCCGCAAACCCCCGCACCATCCGGGGACAACACCGCTGAGTTGCAGAAGCAGACGCAAAACCCTGTTTCCAGCCTGATCAGCGTACCCATCCAGAACAACAGCAACTTCAACATTGGCCAGTTCGATCGAATACAGAACGTGCTGAACATTCAGCCGGTTATTCCCGTGCAGGTGAGCACGAACTGGAACCTGATTACGTGAGTCATTCAACCGATTGTGTGGCAGCCGTACACCAACGAGCCGACGGGAGGGGAATACGGCTTCGGCGATATGAACCCTACGTTTTTCCTGTCGCCGGCAAAGCCGGGCAAAGTGATTTGGGGTGTCGGCCCGGCGTTCTTGATTCCAACGGCAACCAACACGATCCTCGGGCAGGGAAAATTCGGGATCGGGCCGTCCGTTGTAGTGTTGGTGCAACCCGGTAAGTGGACGCTCGGCGCGTTGACGAACAATATCTGGTCCGTGGCGGGGGATTCCAGCCGACCGGACGTGAATCAATTCCTGCTGCAGTATTTCGTCAACTACAACCTGCAAAAGGGCTGGTTTCTCACGATTGCCCCGATCGTCACGGCGAATTGGGAGGTGTCGAGCCCCAACCGATGGACGGTACCGTTCGGTGGAGGCGTGGGCCGAATCATGAAACTAGGAGCGCAGCCGGTTAATATCAGCGCCCAGTTTTACGGCAACCCAATCCGCCCTGCAGGGACGTCACCGTGGGGTATGCGCCTGCAGTTTGCCCTGTTGTTCCCACGCCGTGCTGGTGCTAATGCTAGACCGTCAGGTGGTGAACCCTAAAGCTCCAGAGTGACCCGTCACTCGCACGTTTTCTAAACTTCTCGTGGTGACTTTTTCTTTTTAGCTTTGGCCAACTCCCGGGAAGCCCGCAAAACCGGAAATGTTAGGTGTAAAATAGCCGACGGCCAGCAGTGACGAATCCCGCCGTGAGGAGCTATTTTGCAGGTTCGACACTCATCTCGGCTTTCAGGCGCTGCATGGCGCGCCGATCTAGTCGGATAAGACCGCGGCTGGGACTGTCCAGATCAGCAACCAAGGCAACAACTATTGCGATGGTAATTGGAATAAGGATCAGTGTCGCCCAAAATCGAGATGGGAGCGTAGCGCCGCGCGTGAAGACCGCGATCAATGAGATGCAAAGAATGAGAAGCCAAACAGGTTGCGGAACACGGTTCTCGTCGGCAGCAACTCGCTTCTCGTGAAGATCGATGGTTTCGTTGAGGGAGTTGATGTAGACGGCGGTAATGGCAGTACGATCATCTTGTGCAACAGTAGCAGCGTCCAGCCATAGTTCGCCCTGTAGGTGTTTTGAACGGTGCACAGCTTCACTAAAGCGGTTCGCATCGTCGCGAGCGTTATCCATGTCGAGTAGGGCGTCCACGTATGCTTGGAGCAGTTGCTTGGAATGGTCTCGATGGGATGGGGGAAGCGTGCTGGCGCGGAGATATGTCGTGCCAATCGAGATGGCTTCTTCCACTAGCAACGAACGACGCTCGACAAAGCGGGAAGCCGCCAAGGTCAAGGTGAAACCCAACAGCAAGCTGAGTAATATGAAGAGCCCATCGCGGATGGTGCTCACCTGTTCTCTCCGTTGTGCATCTTTCTCGATTTGGAAATAGGCCGCAGTGCGACGTCCAAGATCGAGGACAACGGCTAAGAGAATCACAAGGAAAACGCCCAGTTCCCATGGGTGGTCGAATATATATTCCATTTGGGTGATCGCTTTTTCAGGGGAAAGGGAAAGTATATATGGGAACCTGCGCTTGTTGGAAACGTCTGCGCCTCTCGAAAATCCGGAAGGATCTGAACTGACAGGAATTATACTTCTCGCTAGCTCTTCATTCCCTTTCACTCGATTGTCGCTACCAAAAACTGCGCTCGCATTGAGCCAGTTGAACTTGTACGGCAGGAACGATAGCTTGCAAATGCTACGTTTGCGATCGTTCTCTCGTTGCTCTGTTCAATTCGGCAAGGATTTCGAACTCGGGCTGCAATTCAAACCGAGATCCTTGCCCTTCGGCATCAGCTCTTGGTCCTTCAGCGCTCAGCCGGTGCACGCAAGGGCACCTGTCGCAATCGACAGTTGCGCAGCGAGCGCAACTATCAAAAATGTTTAACAGACACCGCGTTCATCAGGCACTTGCTTCGGGCCTTCCGCATTTCCGTACAGCGTCGGCGTCCCGGAGTGAGTTTCTTACGCGGCTGAATACCCGGCCCGTACGTTCCCCTGTCAACGCTTCGACGCCGCCCTTGCGAGCGGCTCCGCATGACTCGGGGCCGATGTGGGTCGCTGGTTCACATTCGTATGACTTTTGCATTCACTACACCTCGCCGGTTTAACCGGCGCACAAGGACAATGCAAATGAGATACGCCGGGAGTCGCTCTGGAGCGGTTTTTTTCCTAGGAATGGTATTGCTCGCCAGCGCAGGATTGGGTCGCGCCCAATCTTCGGGCCCCGCTGTTGGCACGGTGACATTCACGGTCACGGCGGTATCCAACAAAGAGAGTATCCCACCAATTTCTAAAGACGACGTTCAACTCTCCCTGGGCCGGGAGCGCAGACCGATCGGTGACTTTAGGAAAGACGAGAATCTCTTCCTGGCCATTCTGATCGATGATTCCATCGATACCCGAGCCGCGAGCAATTGGAATAGTCTGAGAGATTTCATCATGGCGCAACCGCCCACTGTACACATCGCGTTAGGGTACATACGCAACAATGCGACGATGTTGGCTCAGGACTTCACCACAAACCACGAACTGGCGGCTAAGGCACTGCGCATAACCATAGGCTCCGGAGCGATTGGCTCAAGCCCTTATCTGGGAACGATGGATTTGTTGAGGCGATGGCCGGAAACTGGACCGCGCCGGTCGGTGATCTTGATCTCCTCGGGTATTGATTTTTTCCGAGGAGCCCGCTCTGGACCTACTTTTCCGGATGTTGTTCCGTTAACCCAGAGAGCCCAAAGACAGAACACAAATATCTGGACGGTGTATTACCCAGCTGCCTCCCACCGCGGGCTTGCCTTTTCTCTGGTTTGGAATGGCCAAAACAACCTGTCTAGATTATCGGACGACACTGGCGGGGAATCTTTTTTTCTTGGTTCCGGCGTTCCGGTGTCCCTCAAGCCATACTTTGATGAAATTGCAACCCACCTCAGCAACCAATATTTGCTGAGCTTTGCCGGCTCCGGCGGTGGGCGGGGAAGATATCAGAGAGTGACGGTCAGAACGACTTTAGCGGACGTGGAATTCGATACCCCTTCCGCCGTGTTCTTGCCGCCCGCGGCGAGATAGGAGGGCTCATCGGTCTGCTGAAGTGAATGTGTGCCCCATACGCCGATCGAGACTGCGTGTGGTTCGCACCAAGGAGGAATGAACACATGAGCAATGATGAGAACTTGTCCTTCGAATCCACGCGAAATAGGGGAACACATAAAGTCGCTGGAAAGAGAGATGGAATGACATTGAAGCGAATCGGTTCCAGGGGGCAGATCATGACGCGTTTTCTCATTTTGCTCACGCTGGTCTTGGGCCTAATTAGCACGTTTGCTTCCGCGCAGGAACCGGCCCCACCTCAGCAGGAGCTTAAGAGTGTTTATCCCAAGAAGGCGCCATATTCCCCTTGGGTGGACCGCAACTTCCCGCAGCGCGTGTACTGGGGCGACACGCATTTACACACATCGTCGTCCATGGATGCCGGGGCCTATGGCTGCCGGCTCGGGCCGCGCGAGGCTTACCGTTTTGCCAAAGGGCAAGAGGTAACTGCTTCCAGCGGCCAGCGGGCTCGGCTTGCCCGCCCTCTCGATTTCCTCGTCATCACTGATCATTCTGACGGCTTCGGTTTTTTCCCCAAGGTTTTGAATGGCGATCCGGCAATTATGGCCGATCCCCAGGGTCGCAAATGGCACGAAATGATCCAGAACGGGGAGGGGCCTGCGGCAGCTCTTGACATCATTAGCAACTTCTTTCAAGGAACCATCCCCAAAGGGATCGTCCCATTACCGGGCACCGCCGCATTTCAAGAGGCGTGGGAGGAAAACATAAAGGCGGCCGACGAGGCGAACGATCCAGGACGCTTCACGGCGTTCAGCGGCTTTGAGTGGACTCCGACCACCGGGGGCGACAATCTCCACCGAAACATTATTTTTCGCGATGACGCGAGCAAAGTCGGCCAGGTTGAACCGTACACCGTGCTCAAGCCTTACGGCAGCGACAATCCCAGAGACCTGTGGAAGTGGATGAGCGGCTACGAGCAGAAGACCGGCGGGCATGTGCTGGCCATCGCGCATAACGGCAATCTGAGTAACGGTCGCATGTTTCCCATCATCGAGTCGTTCACGGGGAAGCCGATCGATCGTGAATATGCCGAAACTCGCGCGCTGCGCGAGCGGATCTATGAAGTCACGCAAATCAAGGGCGACGGAGAGACGCATCCATTCCTCTCGCCCAACGACGAGTTTGCGAATTTTGAGCGCTGGGACAAGGGCAATCTTGAGCTCAGCGTAAAAAAGAACCCGGAGATGCTGGAATACGAATACGCCCGGGCGGCCTTGAGAAATGGCCTGAAATTGGAACAGGAGCTCGGCGTCAATCCCTACAAGTTTGGGATGATCGGCGCGACTGACGCGCACACCGCCCTGGCCGCCGTTGATGCCGATAACTTCTGGGGCAAATTCACGGCGACAGAGCCCAGCCCGGAACGCGCAGTCAAGCCTATTTTAGAAGGGCCTCTTGCCATCATCATGGGTTGGGAGGAAACAGCTTCCGGTTACGCCGGCGTCTGGGCCACCGATAACACCCGCGGAGCAATCTTTGACGCCATGCAGCGCAAGGAAGTCTATGCCACCACCGGCCCGCGCATCGTTGTACGGTTCTTTGCAGGATGGGATTTCCAGGCAAGCGATGCCAACACCCGCAATCCCGCGGTGGTTGGTTACGCGAAAGGTGTCCCCATGGGCGGTGATCTCCACCAGGCGCCGAGCGGCAAAGCGCCTACCTTCCTCGTAGCCGCGCTGAAGGACCCGATTGGGGCGAACCTGGATCGCATTCAGATCATCAAAGGCTGGCTCGATGGGAAGGGCGAAACCCACGAAAAAATCTACGACGTAGTGTGGTCTGGTGACCGCAAACCGGACGCCAAGGGCAAGCTTCCGCCCGTAGGCGATACCGTGGATGTCCCCAACGCAACCTACACCAACACCATCGGAGCGTCGGAACTGATCAAGGTCTGGAAAGACCCCGAATTCGATGCATCACAGCGGGCGTTCTACTACGTGCGCGTGGTCGAAATCCCCACTCCACGGTGGACGGCGTACGATGCCAAGTATTTCGGTATCAAGATGCCTCCCGAGGTTCCGATGAAACTGCAGCAGCGCGCCTATACGTCGCCGATCTGGTACACGCCGGGCAAGTGACGTGGAGGGAGACAATGATGAAGCTCGTACGCGAACCGTTGTTGCACTTTCTCTTATTGGGAGCTGCAATCTTTGCGGCCTTCAACCTTGTGTCTCAGCACCGGACCGATAAGCCCGGCGAGATTGTCGTCACCGCGGCGAAATTAGAAAACCTGGTGACCGGTTTCACCCGTACCTGGCAACGGCCGCCAACCGAACAAGAGCTGCGAGGATTGGTTCGCGACTACATCCGCGAGGAGGCGGCGTATCGCGAGGCGCTAACCATGGGTCTGGACCGGGACGATACCATCGTCCGCAGGCGGTTGCGCCAGAAGCTGGAGTTTCTCAACGAAAATCTTGCCGCTCAGGCGCAACCATCAGATGCTGAACTTGAGAGCTTCCTGCAGTCGCATTCTGACACTCTCAAGACCGAAACAACCTTCGCTTTTCGGCACGTGTATCTGAACCCGCAGGCGCGTGGCGTCAATCTTCAGCGTGACGCGTCGCGCATTCTTGCGCAACTTCGACGGGCGGGTGAAGGCGCCGATCTGAACGCGATTGGCGATCCTTTCATGCTGGAACATCAGTTCGAAAACATAACTACAGCGGAAGCGACGAAAATGTTTGGTGAACAGTTTGCGTCCGGATTGTCGTCACTTCAGCCGGGGCAGTGGCAGGGCCCAATAGGGTCCGGCTACGGCACACATCTGGTGTTTGTCAGCGAGCGCACCGAGGGACATCTGCCCGCGCTGGCGGAAATACGTCGTGAAGTGCAGCGCGAGTGGGCGAATGCAAAGCGGATCGAAGCGAGTAATAAATTCTACGAGACATTGCTGCAACGTTACACCGTGAGAATCGAGCAGCCAGACGCAAAGAAAGTGGCGCAGGTAGGCCGATGAAACGTTCGGTCTTTTGCGTCCTGGCTCTTGCATTGTTTGCGGCGAGGGCGTTCGCCCACGAGGTGCGGCCCGCGTACCTGCAGGTGCGGCAAACCGGGACCGAGACTTACGATCTTTTTTGGAAAGTCCCGGCCGCAGGCGACAACCTGCGGCTTAGTCTCGATGTTGAATTGCCACAGGAGTGCTCGAATCGGACACAACCGCATGGAGTCTTCTCGGGCGGAGCATACAGCCAACAGTGGAGCGTGCAATGCGATGGCGGATTGCCGGGAAAAACAATCCGCATCCAGGGACTGACGGCGACCTTGACTGATGTGCTGGTGCGCATTGAGCGCCTCGACGGCTCGACGCAGGTGGCTCGACTCACCTCTTCATCGCCGTCGCTTCTTGTCCAAGCAGCGCCTCGCCGCTTCGACGTAGCGCAAACCTATCTCGTCCTCGGCATCGAACACATCCTCACGGGCGCCGATCATCTCCTGTTCGTCTCCGGCCTGCTCTTGCTGGTCAATGGCGTCCGGCGACTACTCCTCACCGTCAGCGCCTTCACTCTTTCGCATACCGTCACCTTGACGCTCGCCACTCTCGGTTTCGTCCACGTGCCGCCTGCTCCTGTCGAAGCTGTCATTGCGCTCAGTATTCTCTTCGTCGCGTACGAGGTTCTCCGAAAAAACGAGAATTCGCACGGATTGGCACAGCGCAAGCCCTGGTTGGTGGCTTTCTCCTTCGGCCTTCTGCACGGTCTTGGTTTCGCTGGTGGACTCAGCGCAGCGGGACTGCCCGTCGCCCACATTCCGCTCGCTTTGGGATTCTTCAGTGCCGGTGTTGAGGTAGGGCACTTTTCTTTCGTCGGCGCAACGCTCCTGTTCATCGCGGCCGTTCGCCATTGGATGACGAAACTGCCAGCCTGGTCGTGGCGTGTCCCGCCATATGCCATCGGCAGTGTGGCCGCCTACTGGCTTATCACGCGACTTTCGTCATTTTAGGGCTATTACCCAGGAGGCAACGAGCAAGAAATCCAAAGGATATTGTTCGATTCAGCTTCGAGGGTCAAGCGGGTCTTTGGGCTTTCCCTGGGGAAAGACTCACCCGAAACGCGCCCGGTTCAGCCACCCGAAATCGGCCGGTCGTGGCCGTTCGCCAAGCGGGTGGACTGCACCATCGCTACGAACGACGAGCAGCCTGGATATCGGGTCCGCCGATGGTAAAGTTCTCGAAGACTCCGAGCCGCTGGCGTGAGCCGCTCTTGCAAGTACGTGGCAGCAACCAGCCGGTCTGGGAGCCCTGACCAGGGTGGCTGGTA
>DATFSI010000071.1:0-29506 GCA_035262705.1 Candidatus Acidiferrum sp.
GCGCTTCGGGGAATGCTGGAACACGTCACGTCCATAGCCTCACTTCCCGGCGCAGTTCGCTGATGCAGGAACCAGTCCTGGTCCTGAACGCCACCTACGAACCGATCAATGTAACCGCGGTGCGCCGCGCGATGGTGCTGCTGCTGAAGGGCGTGGCACAGGCGGAGGAAGTGCACAGCGCAGAGGTGCATTCCTCGACGCACGCGCACAAGGTACCGTCTGTGATTCGCCTGCTGGCGTACCGCCACATACCACAGCAGAGCCGGGCGCTTTCGCGGAAAAATATTTTGCTGCGCGACCGCAATACTTGCCAATTTTGCGGGAAGGTTTTTCCGAGCTCGGAATTGACGCTGGACCACGTGCTCCCGCGTTCGCGCGGCGGGCGCTCGAGCTGGGAAAACCTGGTGGCGTGCTGCTACCGGTGCAACAATAACAAGGGCGACCGCACGCCGGAAGAGGCAGGGCTCAAACTGGCGCGGAAGCCGCGGCCGTTTACGCTGCACACTTCGCGGCAGCTGATGCGGCTGATCGGGCACCGAGACGAGCGGTGGCGTAAGTATTTGTTTTATTAAAGCTTAGACCCCGGCTCAACAAATTTTTGCAGTTCTTAACTTTCGGGAAACCTTTTTCGCGGCGACGCATCTAAACCTATAACAACCACTTCGAGGACACACCCCGGGGAGCTTGAGAGCCACTCACGTGGAGATCAGGCTCCTCTCCTATTTTCAGCCGACTTTTCCTGGAAAAATACAAGGCAAGAGTTCGCTGGCATCCCGACAAGAATCGGGACGGGCAAAAGGCAGCGCTACATAGAGGCGGTGCCCGCGATAACGGTTAGCGCTAGGCGCCGGCGGCGCGCTTCGATTCGGGGAAACTTTCGAGAGCAGATGCTTCGTCCGGGAATTCCGGGAAGACTTGATAGAGCTGGGTGATCTTCAGAATTTCGTCGACCTTTGGCGCAAGCCCGACCACCTTCATCGCCCCGCCTTTTTTCACCACTGCCAGGTAGTTGCGCACGAGTTCGCCGATGCCGGAACTGTCGAGATACTCGAGACCGGTGAGATTCAATACGATGTTGTTGTTTCCGTCCCGAAGAAGCTGTTGAATGGCTTCGCGGAACGCCGGGCTCTCGAAAGAGGTCAGGCGTCCGGTGATGTCGACCAGGGAGACTGCGTCGGCCTGGCGTATTTGCACGGTGAAATTCACAATGGTCCTCTCGGGGCTGGATTCTACCCCGAAGACAAATCAAAGCAAAGGCCGCCCGGATTTTGTTTGGCACGCCATTGGCGGAACATGAGGCGCAGACCACGGCGCCAGGCGCACTTCGTTGGCCAGGGGAGTACGAAAGTTCTAGAGGCTTGCCATCAACTTTCCTGAAGGGTAGTGCGAAGTTCCTCGGCGAGATGTATCCCGACATTTATATATAACGTTATCGTCAACAAGCAACTATTTTAGAGAAGCGAAGTGTAGGTAGGAAACGTGAACGGAGGGCTGCTGCATATTCCAACTGGCGGGGACACGGTCGAAAGAGATCTGGAAGTGGCGGGACTGACCCGGGGCCAGAGTTGAAGGCGGGGTGCCCAACGCCGGGCGCGTTTCACGAAGCACAACCTGGTTGAGGGTGTCGGCGAATTCAACGGTGACCGACAAAGCTTCCACGGCGCGGGTGCCGGCGTTCACGGCGTCGGCGTCAAGGATGGTGACTTCCTGGTGAAGGAAGTTTTCCGCGCGGCTCAAGGCGACGTTGTCGATGCGGACGGTTTTCGCGTAGGCGGCTTCTTCGGCGGTTATGGCCGAAGCTTGGCTGGTTTGCGAGGACGGGGAGAGGCGCGTTTCGGGTTCGCGCAAGAAGAGCACAATTCCGGTAACGAGAAAAGCCAAAACAAGGATGGCGGCGAGAACCGAAAGCGGGGAAAGTTTGGACTTTTCTCGGGGGTCCGGGTTTTGGAGGGTTTCTTGCATAGGAAAGAAAATATCCGGTTTCCGCTAGGAAGGAAAGGCGTCCCCGCAACGGAAGAGTTTAGCGGCCAACTTGCAGGCGCAGGATCAGCGGCTCCGGCAGGCGCGCATCCCGCATGCGCTTTTGAACGCTGCCGATATCATAAGGCACGCGCCAGAATTCGATTACGTTGTTGGTGAGGTCGGCGATGGCGAAGCCGGCACGCGGATCGGTGTCGCGGGGCTGGCCGATGGAACCGGGGTTCAGAAGATACCGTCTGTCATTTTCGAGGCGCAGCGCGCAGCGCGATTCATTGCTGCGCGGATGGAGGGACAACACTTCCAATTCCGCGTCCTGATAGGAAAAACCGCCTTGATGGTGGGTGTGCCCAAAAAACGTAACCTGGGTGGTCGAATCGAGCAAACCCTCGAGAGCCTGCGCGGGCGTGAAAACGTATTCATCTTCGTCCTGAAAAGCGCCGTGAACGAGGACAACGCCTTCGGCTTCGAGTGGCCCTTGGGGCAGCGCGGCCAACCAAGCGAGATTTTCGTTGGAGAGCTGCGAACGGGTCCAATGCACGGCAGCCTTGGCAACGGGGTTGAAATCGTCCGTGGGCATCAACTCGGCGGCGGCTTTGTCGTGATTGCCGCGAATGGTGACTGCGCCGAGTTCGCGGACGCGGGAAGTGACTTCGTTGGGGTCTGGGCCGTAGCCAACCACGTCGCCCAGGCAGACGATACGCTCCCAGCCTCCATCGGCAGCGGCGAGAGAGGCTTCTAGGGCGGTCAGATTTGCATGGATATCCGTAAGGACTAAAAGTCGCATCCTGCGGTTCCGGACCTTGGAAGAGTATAGATGAAGCCGGGGCCGGCTGCACGGGACAAAGCAAGAAATTTCAGGCAAATGGGGTGGGGATCGAAGAGCCAAAATGTGTTCAAAAAATCTAGGGGATGCCACGAAACATTCGCGAGGGGGTTTTCGTCTATACGGGTGCAGCCGAGTTCAGGCTGTTCGGGATGGAAAGAGTTTGAAGAAAAACCCCGCGGTGGCAGCCGCGGGGTCAATGACACACAGTCTTTCCGGCTCTTGGACCAGGAAGAAGAGGTGCCTGCAACGAGAGGCTACTCTTCCCCCTGCCAGTGTGTCAACTCTCTCCTCCCTGGACAAGTCCCGGTTGACTCGTTCCCAGGAGGAAAGTACTCATGAAAAGCAATTCGCTGGTTCGCACGCTGGCTCTGGTCGCGGCTTTGGCGATGACGGCTCCGTTGTTTGCCAAGCCGGTGACGAAGACGCTCCCCATCAATCGCACGGTCAAAGTGGGCAAGATTGACGTGAAGGCCGGCGACTACCGCGCCACCATTGACGACAACCACCTGACGCTTCTGAACGGCAAGAAAGTCGTTGCCGAATCCGCAGGGCGCTGGGAAACGCGTGACTCCAAGTGCGCATACACCGGGATCGTTGCCGACGCCAGCGGGCGCGTGATGGAACTGCGCTTCGAGGGGAAGGCCGAAGTGTTCGTGCTCTCCGAGTAAGGGGAGCGCACGTGAGCTATTTCGATGCGAGGCAAGGGGAGCTGCTGTTCGCGGCGGCTTCCCTTCTCGCTTGTTTTCGACCGCATGAGAAAGTCCTCTCCTAAAAAAAGCACAAAAAGAAAGACCCACCCCAAGAACTCAAGGGTGGGGCACGCCGCGGTTGCCTCAAAATCACCGGATCAACATGCAGTCGCCGTAACTATAGAAACGGTACTTTTCTTGCATCGCGTGTTTGTAGGCCGCGAGAATTTCGTCCCGTCCGGCAAAAGCGGCGACCAGCGCTAGCAGAGTCGATTTCGGAAGATGAAAATTGGTGAGCAGTTGATCCACGGCGTGAAAGCGATGGCCGGGGAGGATGAAGATTTGCGCTTCGGCCCGGCCAGGGAGAAGGGGAACGGCAGAACCTGCGGCGCTGGCGCGCGCGGCAGCGTCTTCCAAAGTGCGCACAACGGTGGTGCCGACGGCGAGGATGGGGCGGGAGTCGCGTCTGGCGCGGCAGATTTTTTCCGCGGTCGCCGGAGAGATTTCGTAAGACTCGCTGTGAATCTTGTGCTCTTCGAGAGTTTCCGTGTGCACGGGCTGAAAGGTGCCGAGGCCGACGGCCAGCGTAACTTCGCAGGTCTCGCACCCCTTTGCTTTGAGCATCTCTAAAATTTCCGGAGTGAAGTGAAGGCCCGCCGTGGGGGCCGCAACGGCGCCGGGCTGCCGGGCGAAGACCGTCTGGTAGCGTTCGCGGTCGGCGGGTTCGTCGGGCCGATGGATGTAAGGCGGAAGCGGGACGTGGCCGAGGCGCTCGAGATTTTTTTCGACGGAAAGTGAATTGGTGGCGGACAGACGCACGGTGCGAATGCCGAGTTCGCCGCGAGAGAGTATCTCGGCTCGCAACTCGCCCTCACCAAACAGGACTTTTTCGCCTACCTGCATTTTTCTGCCGGGGCGCACCAGGGCTTCCCAAACATCGGCATCGAGTTTGCGTGTGAGGAAGACCTCGACGTTACCTGTGAGGTGTTCGCGGAGGGTTTTCCGAGAAGGCTTCTGGGAATGCAGGCCGACGCGTTTACCGAACAGACGAGCGGGAATGACGCGGGCGTTGTTGAAGACCAGGAGCTCCCTGCCGGTGAGAATTTCGGGCAATTGCGCGAAGCGGCGGTCTTCCAAGCGTGCGGGGTGGCGATCAAGCAGGAGAAGGCGAGAGGCGTCACGGCGATCGAGGGCGCGCTGGGCAATAAGTTCGGTGGGAAGGTGGTAATCAAATTCGTCGACGCGCATATGGGGCAACTATAGCAAACGGGAAGAGTTAGAGGGCTAAGGGAAGTCCGGCCGGGGTCAGTTGATAATGCTGGGGAGAGGATAGAATGTGGAGCATGTTAAACATAAAAAGCCAGTTAGGGTGCCTACTATTTGTACTTGACAATGCAATGCTAAGATTATATGCTTTCTGTGCCATAAATGAGGAGGGTAACTATGAGAACTGCAATTCGTCGCTTTGAACCTTTTCGAGGCCTCTCTCTCCAGGATCAGTTCAATCGTCTCTTCAACGAGTCCTTTGATCGCTCTTGGGACGAGGCAAGTCTAACCACGTGGGCGCCGGCGGTCGATATTTTCGAGACTGAACACGAGCTGGTGGTGAAGGCGGACCTTCCGGATATCAAGCCGGAAGAGCTGGACATCCGCGTGGAGAACAACCTTCTGACCATTCGCGGTGAGCGCCAGTTCGAGAAGAAGGTTGAGGAGAAAAACTACCTGCGTGTGGAGCGTACCTATGGCTCGTTCAGCCGCAGCTTCTCTCTAGCGAACACCGTGAAGACCGAGGCCATCAAGGCCGAGTATAAGAACGGCGTACTCACCTTGACCGTGCCGAAGCGGGAGGAAGCCAAGCCGAAGCAGATCAAGGTGAACGTGGAAGCTCCGGCGATGGCTGCCGCGGCGGGCAGGTAAGTTGCTGGTGATTTACCGCGGCGAACCACGCCGTGAGTTAGCATGAAGGGGCTGGCTGCCGCGCCAGCCCCTTCCTTTTAGAAATTTGAGTTGCGGGGGATTTATGTTGCGTTTTGAAAAAATGACCGTGAAGGCGCAAGAGGCCGTGCAAGGGTCGCAGGAGATCGCGGCGCGCCAGGAGAACCAGGCGATTGAACCGCTGCACTTGCTGGTGGCGCTGGTGGAGCAGAAAGACGGCGTGGTGCCGCCACTGCTGGCGCGGCTGGGCATCCGCAGCGAGCTGTTGATGCAGGACCTGGACCGCGAGATCAGCCGTTTGCCGAAGGTACAGGGCTTTGGGCAGCACAACATGAGCCGGGCGCTCAATGATGTGCTGGAGGCTTCGTTCGATGAGGCGGAAAAATTCAAGGACGAATATGTCTCGACGGAGCATTTGTTTCTGGCGCTTGCCGGGGCCACAAATGACCCAGCGGGGAGATTGTTGAAGAAGCACGCTGCTTCGCACGAAGCGATTCTGCAGGCCTTGGCTGGAGTGCGCGGAAGCCAGCGGGTGACCTCTCAGAATCCCGAGGCGACTTACGCGGCGCTCGAGAAATATGCGCGAGACCTGACGGATTTGGCGCGACGGTCGAAGCTGGACCCGGTGATTGGGCGTGATGAAGAGATTCGGCGCGTGATGCAGATTCTGGCACGACGGACGAAAAACAATCCGGTGTTGATTGGCGAGCCTGGCGTCGGGAAAACGGCGATTGCGGAAGGGTTGGCGCAGCGGATTGTTTCGGGCGACGTGCCGGATGCTTTAAAGACCAAGAAACTGGTGGCATTGGACCTGGCCGCGCTGGTGGCAGGCGCGAAGTTTCGCGGCGAATTTGAAGACCGGTTGAAGGCAGTACTGAAAGAGATTTCGGAGGCCGAAGGGCAGATCATCCTGTTTATTGATGAGCTGCATACGCTGGTGGGGGCAGGGGCGGCGGAAGGCGCGATGGATGCTTCCAACATGCTAAAGCCGGCGCTGGCGCGCGGCGAACTGCGCGCAATTGGCGCGACCACACTGAACGAATACAAGAAATACATCGAGAAAGACCCTGCGCTGGAAAGGAGATTCCAGCTGGTACTGGTGGCGGAGCCGACGGTTGAGGATACGATCGCGATTCTGCGCGGCCTGAAGGAACGGTACGAGGTACACCACGGTGTGCGCATCAAGGACGCGGCGATCCTGGCGGCGGCGACGTTGTCACACCGCTACATTTCCGACCGTTTTCTGCCGGACAAGGCGATTGACCTGGTCGACGAGGCAGCCGCCAGCCTGCGCATGCAGATCGATTCCCTGCCGACGGAGATCGATGAAATCGAGCGGCGCATCCTGCAACTGGAGATCGAGCGGCAGGCGATGCTCAAGGAGACTGACGCCCACTCAGTCGAGCGGCGAGCGCAGATTGAAAAGGAACTGGCGAAGCTTCGCGAGGACTCCAGCGCCAGAAAAGCGCGGTGGCAGGCGGAGAAAGAGGCCATTGCCAAGATTCGCAAGCTGAAGGAGCAGATCGAGCAGTTGAAGGCAGAGGCGGAACGCTTTGAACGGGCGGGAGAACTCGCCAAGGTGGCGGAGATCCGCTACGGAAAGGTCGCGCAAGCGGAGCGCGAGCTGAGGGCGGCGCAGGAGCGTTTTACAGCGGTGCAAAAAGACGCGCCGATGCTGAAGGAAGAGGTGGACGAAGAAGACATCGCAAAGCTTGTGAGCAAGTGGACGGGGATTCCGGTCGGACGGCTGCTCGAAGGCGAAGCGCAGAAACTAGTGCACATGGAAGAGCGCCTGCGGCAACGTGTGGTGGGTCAGAACGATGCTCTAGCGCGCGTGGCGAATGCGGTGCGCCGGAATCGCGCGGGCCTTTCGGACGCCAAGCGGCCCATCGGCTCGTTCATTTTCCTGGGACCGACAGGCGTGGGGAAAACCGAACTGGCACGGGCGCTGGCGGAATTTCTGTTCGACGACGAAAAGCTGATGATCCGGATTGACATGTCCGAGTACATGGAGAAGCACACGGTGTCACGGCTGATCGGCGCGCCGCCGGGCTACGTTGGCTACGAAGAGGGCGGGCAGTTGACCGAGCAGGTGCGGCGACATCCGTATTCCGTGATTCTTTTTGACGAAATCGAGAAGGCGCATCCGGATGTGTTTAATGTGCTGCTACAGATCGTGGAGGATGGGCGGCTGACAGACGGCAAGGGACGCACGGTGGATTTTCGGAACACGGTGCTGGTGATGACCAGCAACGTGGGCTCCACGGCGATTTTTGAGCTTTCCGGAAAAGATCCGGAAGCTGCGCGGAAACAGGCGATGGAAGCGTTGCGGGCGGCGTTCCGGCCGGAGTTCATCAACCGGATTGACGAGATCGTGATTTTCAATCCCCTGGGCAAAGAACAACTGGCGCGCATCGTGGGGTTGTTGCTGAAGAACGTGGAAAAGCTGCTGGCGGAGCGGCAGATTACGCTAGAGATCGCCCCGGTGGCGACGGAATTGCTGCTAAGCGAGGGCTATGATCCGGCGTATGGTGCGCGGCCGTTGCGGCGCACGATCCAGCGGCTGATTCAGGACCCACTGGCCCTCGAAATCCTGGAAGGCAAGGTGTTGCCGGGAGATCACGTGCGGGTGGAGCGCGATGGGCAGAAGGATATAATGCGCTTCGAGCGGGTGCCGGCGAAAAAGCCGGCGGTGGCAGCAAAGAAGTGAGCGTGCGGCCGCTTTTTGGGCTGAAATTTTTGCTGGGTTTCGAACGTAGTTATTTGGGAAGGTTGCTCAAATGAAAGTTCTACGGACCGGTGCAATCCTGATTCTGCTGAGCGTGCTGCTGGTGGTGGCGGGCGGCGCGATCGGCGGGCGCGGCGGCATGCAAATCGCCCTGGTGATGGCCGCGATCATGAATTTTATTTCGTACTTTTTCTCGGACAAGATCGCGCTGGCTTCAAGCGGGGCGCAACCCGTTACGAGAGAACAGTTGCCGCGGCTGTATAACGTGATGGAGCGGCTGGCGGCAAAGGCAAATATACCGGTGCCGAAACTTTATGTGGTGCCGGAGGATGCCCCGAACGCGTTTGCGACGGGGCGCAATCCGAGCCACGCGTCGGTGGCGGTGACCGAGGGCTTGCTGCAGATCATGAATGACGACGAGCTGGAAGGAGTGATCGCGCATGAGCTGTCGCACGTGCGCAACTACGACATCCTGACGAGCTCGATTGCCGCGACCGTGGCGGGCGCGATTACCTATCTGGCATCGATGGGCAGATGGGCGATGATTTTTGGCGGATTTGGTCGCGACCGCGATGACGATCGGGAGGGCGGCGGAATCGCGGCGCTGCTGATGATTTTCCTGGCGCCTTTTGCGGCGATGTTGCTGCAACTGTTTCTTTCGCGCACGCGAGAATATGCCGCAGACGAAACCGGGGCGCGGATGGTCGGCGAGCCCTACGGCTTAATCAGCGCGCTCGAGAAGCTCGGGTCGTATAACCGGCGGATCCCGACGACGGCCATTTCGCCCAGCACATCTTCTCTGTGCATCGTAAAGCCGTTGTTCGGAAGCGGGACGCTTTCTTCCCTGTTCAGCACCCACCCGCCACTCGAGGACCGCATCGCCGCGCTCAAGCAGATGGTTAACACACCCTTGCGATAAGCCTTTCATCCAATGTGCAGGGAATGTTCAAGCCGCGGTAAAGATTTCTCGGCTTGCATCACGCAGGCAAAAGACTGGGAAAGGCTGACTTTCGCAACCCACTCTTGATAAATGACTTATCTATTACATACAGACGAGAACGGTTTGGTCGAGAAGGTGCACTGTTAGAAGTACCAGCCATGGGGGGACGTGGCGAGAAGCGGGGGAGTTAGTGATGAGCTGTCGGGACACTATCCACTTGATTTGCATGTATTTAGAGGGGAAGTTATCTTCCGCGGTGCAGGGAGAGATCGATCGTCATCTTCTGGACTGCGCGGACTGCCGGCTGGTCCTGGAGGCCGCGACAACCACGCTGGATCGATATTTCGGACAGCCGAAGGAAGTAACCGATTCCCAGGCGGCATAGCACTTCCTTTAACTGTTTGATTCAGAGGGGTTTTTCTGGCCGGAGCGAGTAAATAGCTCCGGCCTTTCTTTTTCCACACAAGTTCTTCAAAGTGAAAAGGTTAGCGACTGGATTCCGGTAAAAATTGCGTTCGACGAGAGGAAATTGTAAAGTTTACTGGTACTAGTACTATATTATCCGCCCTCCGCAGCCTTCGACTTCTCCTTTAACCCTCACATGGAAAAAGCCTTAGACGTCAGGCGGGCGTGTGTCCGCCTTTGGCTGTGCGAGTGCCCGCTTTTCTAGTAACCGGCGGTACAGCCGTAAAAGGAGACGACGTAAATGAGCGAGTTTCAGGATTCCAGCAGCCATACGGCCATGCCACGATGGGTAAGCCTGGCTATTGGCCTCGTGGGAGTGGCTTCGTTGGTAGGCATCGGTGTGGGCTTTTCGGCTTTGAACCAAAGCAAGAGCACCGAGACGAGCATTCAGGCTTCCTTGAGGCAGCAGAATGATGCGCTGCAGCAGCGCCTGAGCAGGACAGACGACGAAAATCAACAACTGCAGAGCGACTTGAAGGTCGTGACCAATAAACTGAATGTGACGCAGGATGAGCTCGACAAGGCGCGCAAGCAGTCGAAGGCGACCGGGGCCGGATACAGCAAGAAGTTCAACGACATTAACACGCAACTGGGCACAAAGGCGAACGTCGACGATCTGAACAAGGTAAGCGGCGACGTCAGCGGCGTGAAGAATGACCTGGATGAAACCAAAGGCAAACTGGATCGCGCGACCGGCGACATGGGCGTGATGAGCGGCCTGATTGCCCGCAACCACGACGACCTCGAAGAACTGAAGCGCCGCGGCGACCGCAACTATTATGAATTCACGCTCAATAAGGCCAAGACGCCGCAACACGTTGGCCCGGTGGCCATCTCCCTGAACAGGACAGACCAGAAGCGGTCGAAGTACACGATTACCGTGCTGGCCGATGACAAGACCATCGAGAAGAAGGACAAGACGGCGGGCGAGCCGGTGCAGTTCTATCTGAAGGGTGCGGCGCGCACGTCTCCTTACGAAATCGTGGTGTTTGACGTGAACAAGAACCAGATCACCGGTTACTTGTCCACGCCGAAAACCGCAAGCACGCCGTCAGCGGCTAACACCTCCGGGCAGTAAGAACGGCAGGAATCTTTTTTTGTAGTGCCTGAGCGGGAAAAGGGAGGAGCCTCCGACTCCTCCCTTTTTTCTTGCGCGCTTGTTTTCTTGGCGGCTCCGGAACCATAGGTGCCGCCTCCGGGGCCTTTTTTTAGGTGACCTGGGTAAGCCAGCCCCCCGAAACGACCGCGCGCTATTTCGAGTCGTAGACGAGGATCTGCATGGCGCCATTTTCGTTGCTGGGGACAAAGAGACGGCGGGTTTTGGGGTCGTAGCCAAAGGTCTTGGAACCCGGGCGCGTAACGAGATCTTGCGCGAGGGAATATTTGTCGGGCGAATCCTGGCGGAAGATGAAGACGTTGCCATCGCCGGTGGAGAGCATGACGAGTCTGGTGGCGGGATCGAAAGAGGCGGCGTCGACGCGGTCGCCGATGGGCGCGGTGAATACGAGTTTGCCAGTATCGGAATCAAGCACGCCGAAGTGCCTACTGCGGCAGCCGACGAAAAGACGGTGGGCTTCGACGTCCATGGCTAGGGCGGTGGGAGTGCCGCAGGGTGCCAGGGGCCAGCGGTGATTCACTTTGAGCGAATTCGCGTCAATATGCAGGGTTTCGTTTTCTTCTTCGAGGTTGACGAAAAAATTGCCTTTACTGTCGGAAACGCCGAATTCTGGGCCTCCGCCGAGTGCGATGGTTCCGGTGATACTACCGTCGGCGGGGTTGAGGACGGTGATGGAGTCGCTGTCGCCGTTCATGACGTAGACGCGCTTAGTGAGGGGTTCGTAGACGATGGCGTCAGGTTTTTTGCCGACCTTGATTTCGGGCAAGGGTTTCAAGGTTTTGAGATCGAAAGGGATGACGGAGTCTGATTTGCCGGAGGAAATGTAGCCGCGGCCGAATTCGGCGGCGATGGCAACGCCATGGGCACCGGTGACGTTGGGAATCGTTCCGACGACGGCGAGGGAATCGGCATCAAGGACGTCAACCTGCGTTGTATGGGTGATGTAGACGCGGCGGGCGGCTTCATCGACGGCGATATAGTCCCAGCCACCGGAGCCGGGCACGGCGACTTTCTTTGTGAGTTGGTAATTCGTGGCGGCACAGGCAGCGGACGCCAAAAAGGTAGCGGCTGCCAGAAATAGCACCATGCGTTTCATCGTCAATCTCCTTGAGTGCGTTTGTACGGGATCTCGGTTAAACGCAGGCTAAATTACTTCTGAAGTTTCTTTCAGGCTTGCGTTAGGGCTTCAAGAAAACGGCCGGCGTGACATCGTTTCGCGCCGCACCAGCCGTCCCAGGGTGGTTAAAACTGGAAGCGAAAGTAGAACTGGACCTGGCGGGGCAGGCCGCTGCCCGTGTTATCGGGGAAGAATTTGTCGCTGTTGAAGTTCTTGTTGACAAATGTGTTGATCACGCCAAAGTTGGAATTTGGCGCAATCGAACAGGTATATGGCCCGGGAGAGGTAGTCGGGTCCGGATCGCAACCGTAGGTAAAGGTAAGGGTGTTGGGGTCGGCAAGCTGCGTGTGGTTAAAGATGTTGAAGATTTGCGCACCCAACTGGATCGAATAGCGTTCCTTGAAGGTGAATCCCTTCTCCACACTAAAGTCCACCTGCCACGCATTGGGAGAACGAATCAGCCCATTTCCGGCGTTGCCGACACGAAGCAGCGCACCGGTTTGCGGATCGTAGGGCGGTGTTGTGAAAGCGGCGGCGTTTACCCAATTGTTGGAGTTCTGGTCCTGCGGCACCACGGAAACACCGGGGACCAGGTCGGGGCGCAGGGAGCTCGAGACTCCTCCATTGCCATCGGGCACAAATCCCAAGGTGTTGCTACTGGCGTCCAGGTTGACAGTGAGGGGATGCCCGGTGTGCCAGTTCCAAAGGATGTTGGTGGTCCAGTTGCCGAGGAGCTGGGAGGCGAGCCCTTCGGTGAGATATTTCTTTCCACGGCCAAAGGGTAGTTCGTAGATATTCGCAAGAATGATGTTGTGGCGAACGTCATAAATACTGGGCCCCTTTTCGCACCGCAAGCAAGCAGCATTCTGGGGAGCGATGGCTTCGCCGCCGCCGATGGTGCTCCAGTTGATGGAATGAGAAAAGGTGTACTTCGCCGTGACAGACCAGCCCCGGGTGATCGGGCGATCGAGCGCAAGCAGCAAACCGTCATAGTAGCTCTGCCCCTGGTTGGCCTTGAAATCAATATCGCCAAAGGTTTGCCCGCTGACGGGGTCGGGGAAATTGTCGAGCGGCCGGACGCAGTTGGGCGTTGGCATAATGCCCGGCGGCGGGTCGGGATGGAGTATAGAGGCATTGCAAAGATTCTCGAAATTGCGCGTGAAGATGTGCACGCCGTGGGAACCCAGATAGGAAATGGTGAAAATAAAATTCTCCGGAAGCGCTTGCTGGATGGAAAGGCCCCAGGTCTCGACGTAGAGGTCAGGATGGTGGCGGATCAAAGCGCGCGCAATGGCGGCGCCCAAGGCGGAACCGCCGGGCAGGTTGAAATCCGGGGGCTTCAGCAAATATCCCGGCTGGAAGAAGAGCTGAGACTGCGTCAAGCCGTTCTGCCCCACAGCAAAGTTGTTATCGGTACGGTCGCTTTCGAGCGCGGCGTTGCGATCGTCGTTTTGAGCCGAACCGTGGTAGATGCCGAATCCTGCGCGGATGACAGTCTTGGAATGAAAGCGTTCCGGGGCCCACGCAACGCTGAGACGCGGATCAAAGTTCTTATAGTTGGGATACTCCAGAGCTGAGGTCGGCGGACAAATTCCGTTGCAATTCTGCAGGTCGAAGATTTTGACGCGGTCGTGAGCCTCGGTAACTGGTGAATAGTAATCCCAGCGAAGGCCGGCGTTCACGGTGAGGTTGGGGCGGAGTTTCCACTCGTCTTGAATGTAAGGCATGACAAAGGTGCGGCGCAGGGCGTGGCCGTCCCATGAAGAGGTATAGTCAACGCTGCCTACTTCATTGTTGATCAGCGAATTGTTATCGCCGAAGCTGACCACCAAAGCAGCGGTCTTGCCCTGATTCAACTGAACACGCTTAACCTCAATCCCTGCCTTTACCGTGTGGCGGCCGCGTGTCCAAGTCAAATTGTCAATGTAGGACCAGGTGGTGCCGACCTCGTTGTCGGCCTGGCTGTTGTTCAAAGCCTCGAAATTTGACGACGTGAGGTTGACATCAATGTAGCCGGGCAAGACAGGGTTGTGGAATGGCGCGCGATTGACGCCGAACTTGAATTCGTTTAGCAGATTCGGCCCAAACAGATGCTGGAGCGCCAGGATGTAGTTCGCGGGATGATTATTGGTATCGTTCTGGTCGAACAAGTTCCCGTTGGGCGAGCGGGCAAAAGCGACGTCGCGCTGCGCCCGGGCATAGAAGGTGGTGGCTTCGGAGAATTTATAGTCGAAACGCGCCAGCCAGGTGTCTTCGTGAATGACGCTCTTGCCCTGGTGTGTGAAGTTATCGAAAACAGAGGCTACGAGGCAGGTGGGAGGGCACGAACTAACGAAGGCACTGTCCGGAAACACGAACTTTGCTGTACAGCCATGACTTTCCAAGGTAGAAACCACGGACTGCTGCCAGGGATATGCCTGGAAGATGGGACAAAGGTTAGCGCCCTGCGGTCCGGAGAGCGCCATTTGTTGAACGATGGGATCCGGAACGGCGGCGACCAGGGAGACTTCTTGGTACTGCCGCAGGCCTTCGTAGTTCATGAAGAAGAAGGCCTTGGTTTTGACAATAGGCCCGCCGAAGGTCAGCCCGTATTGCCCCATGCGAAATGGCGGAAGCGCTGGGTTCCCGTTAAGGTCAAAATCGTTAAAGTTACGCGCATCGAATTCGGAATTGCGGAAATAGCCGTATAAAGAGCCGTGGTAGTCGTTGGTGCCGGACTTGGTGACGACATCGACCTGGCCGCCGGACTGTGAGCCGTACTCGGCGTCATAGAGGGCGGAGCTGACGCGGTACTCCTGGATGGCGTCCGGGGAGATTTGCAGGCGGACTTCCGCCTTCTGAGCCTGTTCCTGAATGCCGGTGGCGTCAACGCCGTCATAAGAGAAGGCGTTGTCGTCTCGGCCACGGCCGGCGAAGCGGATGGTGCGCTGGTCGCCGCCGCCATCGTCCTGGGCCCAGGGGGCGAGGCGCGTGAGGTTGGCCCAGTTTCTGCCGTTTAGAGGAAGGTTTTCGATTTGATCTGTGGAAATTACGGCGCTGGCTTCGGCGGAGCTGCGTTCGCCGGGAGTGAGTTCGACGTGCACCTCCACCTTCTCAGAGATTTCGCCGACATCGAGTTTTACGTCCAGGGTGTGCGTCTGACCGACTTGGAGGATCACACCTTCGATCGCGGTGGTCTTGAATCCGCGGAAAGAGGCGAACACCGTGTATTCGCCGACGGCAATGCCTGGGAAGCGGTAGTAGCCGTTGGCGTTAGTGGTCTTCTCCTGCGTGATGCCTGTTTCTACCGCCTCGATTTTGACGGTCGCTCCAGGAAGCACCGCGCCGCTGTTGTCGGTGACGGTGCCTTCCAAGCTGGCGCGGTCGACTTGAGCAAAAGTCATTCCCGCCAGGAGCAGGGCCGCGAACATACCGGCTAAGAATCTCCAGGGTAATACTTTGAACCTCATAAAACTCTCCTTGGGCTTGCGGCTCGGGATTTGTCCATGTAAAGGCGACCAAGACAGTTGAAATCGGGCTGGGTGGCTGAACTCTTGCGCTTATTCGGAGCGATTCTGGGCTATGGGCGAAAACGCGGCTGCGTCCGCACCACTCACCCCGGAGGCCATTAGACCGGAAGCAGGAAAACGGCAAATGAACGCAGGTTAATGAATATTTAAAATGAGGGTGAAAGAACTTTCAGGTGCGCAGGGCGGTTTCCGGGCTAAGCCATTGCGCCGAACCGGCTTGCGGCGGGTAGCGGCGGTCGTTGGCCAGCGGGATTCTCACACGAAAAAGAGAGCCGCGCAGCGGCTCACTTTTTGCTTCGATGACTGCGCCATGTTTCTCGGCGATCCAGTTGGCGATGGCGAGGCCGAGGCCGGAGCCGCGGGTTTCGCGGGAGCGGTTCTGGTCGGCGCGATAGAAGCGTTCGAAGATGTGCGGCAGATCGGTTTCCGGGATGCCGATGCCGGTGTCGGAAATTTCAATCCACGCCTGGGAATTCTCCAGATGAAAGCCGAGAGAAACATGGCCGCCGGCGGGGGTGTATTTCACGGCATTGTCGAGGATGCTCAGAAACAAGCGCTCGAGGGCCGCTTCGTCGCCGAGAATCACGTGACTGTACGGGACGACGGCTTCGGAAAAGGTGATTCCCTTCCCCAAGGCGAGCAATTTGGCTTTTTGCCCGACCCGCTGCAGAACCGGATAGAGGCTCAATGGCCGGAGAGAAAGCTGCGAGGCATTGGCGTCGGCGCGGGCAAGGATCAGGAGCTTCTCAATGAGTTCAGTGGTTTCTTCGGAGATGCTGAGGATGCGGGCGAGCGTTTCCTGATATTCGCCCTCACTGCGCGGGCGGCGCAAGGCGAGTTCCGAGTTGGTACGGATGAGGGTAAGGGGCGTGCGCAGATCATGGGAGGCATCGGCGGTGAACTGCGTGATGCGTTTCACGGAGGATTCGATGCGGTCAAGCATAGCGTTTAGAGTTTCGGTGAGGCGACGCAGTTCGTCGCGCGCCCTGGGAACTTTGAGGCGTTCGGAAAGATTGCGAACGCCGACGCGCTCCGCGCCTTCGATGATCCGGTTAACTGGGGCAAGAGCCCGGCCGCTCAGCCAATAGCCGAGGAGAGAGGCAAGCACGACAAGGAGAGGCAGGAATCGTTCCTCGATGAGGCGGAAATTGTCGAGAGCCTGGTCGAAAGGTTCGGTGGGAACGGCGGCGTCGATCAGAAGCTCGCGACCGCCGATCCAGATTCTTTGTCGCGCGATGCGGTATTGCAGAAGCTCGAGATTGGTAGTGGTAAAGGTCAGCTGAGCACCCTGCAAAGGCGTCAGCGGAGGATCGGCCGAAGAAAATTGAGGCGAACGGTAAATCCACTGGCCGTCCGAGGAGGCCACTTCAAAAATGGCGCCACTGGCCCACAAACCGGAGACCGCGGCCAATTCTTGTTGCACCGCGGGAAGTCCTTGTGGAACGTAGCGTTCGAGAACCTGGCGGACGGTTTCGAGATTGCGGCGGGAAGCGTCGTTGACGGCGGTTTCAATGCTGCGGACAAATCCATAATCGCAAATCCAGAAAAAGCCGGTAAAGGAAGCGGCCAGGACCAGAAAATAGAGCGCGGTGAGGCGGAAGCGAATGGTGAGTCTCATGCCGCTGCAACCGTCCCGAGGGAATATCCGAAGCCGCGGTGTGTGTGGATGAGTCTACATTCCACGCCTTCGTCCACTTTCTTGCGGAGAAGCCGGACAAAAGCATCGAGCGTGTTTTCGCTGACTTCCCGGCCGGGTCCCCAGACACTGGCAAGGATTTCGTGGCGCGAAACGATGCGTCCGGCGTGGCGGGCGAGGAGCTCGAGAAGTCGAAATTCGGTGAGCGAGAGAAAGATTTCTGTGCCGGCGCGGAAGCTGCGGTGAGAGGTAAGATCGAGCACCAGATCGTGCACCTCAAGGACATTCTTGCGGCGGAACTGGCTGCGGCGAACGAGGGCGCGCATCCGGGCCAACAGTTCGCTGAAGGAGAAGGGCTTGGTGAGATAGTCGTCGGCGCCGGCATCGAGGCCCTTGACGATGTCGGGGAGGGCGTCGCGGGCGGTGAGCATCAGGACGGGGATTTCGGTTTCGCGGCGGCGGAGCTGCTTGGCGACCTGGATGCCGTCCAGGTGAGGCAGCATGACGTCGAGGAGAACCAGGTCAAAAACTTCGGCAGCGAAAAGTTCGAGCGCGGTGCGACCGTCGCGGGCCACTCGTACACCGTAGGATTCCTCGCGGAGCCCGCGGGACAAGAGCTCGGCCATTTCGGGTTCGTCTTCAACGATTAGGACATGCATGGCGGAGGGTTGAGGGCTGAAATGGTATGAGATTTTGTGTGAATGGCGGATTAAAGGGGCGTTACATCGCTGGTTGCGGGTTTTCCGCGCCCTCTCGGACACGCCCGAACTGAATGCGGTCGAGGTAGTAATGGATAGTGGGCGTGAATACGAGTGAGAGTACGATGGAGCTGAGCAGGCCCCCGATGACGGCGATGGCCAGGGGCTGAAGCATTTGGGAACCCGCGCCGATGGCCAAAGCAAGGGGCAGCATGCCGGCGATGGTGGCAAGGGCGGTCATGGCGATGGGGCGCAGACGGCGGCGGCCGGCTTGGATCATTGCTTCTTCCGGAGTGAAACCGAGCTGGCGGAAGCGCTGGTCGGCGTCAAGGAGCAGGATGCCGTTTTTGGCGACGATGCCAATGACCATGATCATGCCCATAAAGGAAGCAACGTTAAAGGTTGTCTGTGTGATCAGCAGTGCCAGGAATCCGCCAAAGGTCGAAAGCAGCGCGGAGGAGAGGATCGCTGTGGGCGCCCAGAAAGTGCGGAACTCAAACAAAAGCACGACGAATAGAAGGAGCAGGGCCAGCAAGAAGACCGTCAGGAGGTCACGAAAGGATTTTTGCTGCTCTTGGTAGAGGCCACCGTATTCCACGCGAATACTGGACGGCAAATGCAATTCAGCAACCGTTTTCTTAATGGAAGCCATACCGGTGCCGAGGTCGACGCCTTCAAAGCGAGCCGTGACCTCGACCAGACGCTGGAGATTCTCGCGGCGAATCTCCGTCTGGCCGGGATCGGTGCTGATGCTCGCCAGGCTTCCGAGCGTTGCGGTTTTTCCTGTGGAACTGGTTAACAGTGTATTGCCCATTTTGTCGAGCGATGCGCGGTTCTGATCGGGGAAGCGCACGCGAATGGTGTAGGCGCGGTCGTTTAAGACCACAGGAGTGGCCGCGGGTTCGCCTTCAAGAACTGCCGCCGCGTCCACGGCAACTTCCTCGGGCGTGAATCCGGAACGTGCGGCAACCGCTGGGTTTACCTGGTAGGTTACCGCGGGCCCACTGATGGTGTTTTCGATGCCGTCGAGCACGTCCACCACGTGGGGCACTTTCTGGATGGCGTCGGAAACCTTGGTTGCCGAGGCGTTGAGCAGCTTGGCGTCCGGCGAGAACAATTTGATGACCACAGGCTCCGGGGCACTGGTGAGGTCGCCGATCATGTCTTGCAAAACCTGGACGAATTCGACGTCCACACTCGGTTCCGTCTTTTTGATTTCGGAGCGGACGTCGGAAATGATTTCGTCGATGTCGCGCTTGCGGTTTCTTTTGAGTTTCACGGTGAAATCGCCGCGATTGGCTTCGGTGACGGCGGCGAGCCCTAGCTGGAGTCCCGTGCGGCGCGAAGTGTTTTCGACTTCCGGCATGGACTTTACGATCTCCTCAATGTGCAGGAGCATGCGGTTGGATTCGGCGAGCGAGCTGCCGGGAGGGGTGTAATAGTCGAGAATGAAGCCGCCCTCGTCCATCGAAGGCAGGAGATCCGAGCCCAGCCCTTTGTAGCAAACGTAGGAAAGAATCACGATGACCACGGTGGAAACGAGCAGGAGCATCGGCCGTTTGAGGATACTGCCCATGGCGCGGCCATAGAAATTCACAATCTTGCCGAAAAATCCCGACAGATGCGCTTCTTCCGCTTCGAGTAAAGCAGCCACATCGTGCGCGCCGCCTGGCTGAGCCCCCGCGGGCAGCGTTTCTTTGCGGCGGACAAAGTACTGGCTCAAGGTGGGCGTCCAAGTGAGCGCGAGGAGCAACGAGCTGAGCAAGGAGACCGTCATGGTGATGGCCAGCGCGCGGAAAAAGCTGCCGGTGACACCAGTGACGGAAACAAGCGGCAAGAAAACGACAATCGGCGTGATGGTGGAGCCGATAAGCGGAATGGTGATTTCGCGCAGGGCGCTCTGAATAGCCTGAAAGCGCGACTCGCCGGCGTCGCGGTGCAAGACGATGTTTTCGAGAACGACGATGGCGTCGTCAATCACCAGGCCGACGGCCGCGGCGAGTCCGCCGAGTGTCATCAAGTTGAAGCTCTGGCCTGTCCACCACAGGACAATCAAGGTGAGGGCGAGCGTCACGGGAATCACTAGCCCAGCGACGAGCGACGAGCCCCAATCCCTGAGGAACAGAACAAGAATCGCGGCGGAGAGAAGGATGCCGAGCAGGACGGCATCGCGCACACTGGAAATGGATTCCTGAACGATGGTGGACTGATCGTAGAACGCTTCGAGGTGAACACCGGGTGGCAGCGTTGGTTGGAGCTCTGCGATTTTTTCGTGCACGAGGCGAGCCACGTCGAGCGTGTTGCTTTGCGGCTGGCGGTTGATGCTCAGCAGCACGGCGGGCTTACCGTTGGCGGTGACGATGGTGTAGACGGGGGCTTCGGACGGCCCGACTTTGGCGATGTCGCCGAGGCGGATAGGCACACCCGTGGGAGAGCTCTTCACAACAATTTGTGCGATTTGTTCGGGTGTGCGGACTTGCCCGCTCACCAGGCCCAAAACGAGTTGATGTTCGTGTTCGAGCAAACCGGGAGAATCGATCAGGTTAGTGCGGCGGATAGCGTCGAGAATATCGGGAACGGTAATGCCGGCAGCCTGCAGACGGGCAGGGTCAGGCGTGACCTGAAATTCCGGAACGCGGCCTCCCTGCACCAGCACGAAAGCGACGCCGTCGAGGCGGTTGATGCGAGGTTTTAAATCGTAAGTGGCGATTTCCCAAAGCTTGCTTTGTGGGACGGCGTCGGAGGTGAGGCTGTAGCCAAGAATCGGAAAGGTGGCGAAGGTGAGGCGATGAGTTTCGACCTTTGCGGTGGCGGGGAGTTCTGGTTGTAAACGCGCAACGACCGCATCGACCCGCTGGAGGGTCAAAATCATGTCGGAGTTCCAGTCGAAAAAGAGATCGACTTCGGCGGAGCCGCGGCTGGTGATGGACTGAACTTTCCTGAGGCCGGAAACGCTGTTGACGGCCTCTTCGATGGGCTTGGTCACGGTGACCAGCATCTGATCGATGGGCATGACACCGTTGTCGACGCCGATGACAATGCGCGGGAAATCAGTGTTGGGAAAAACGGCCACGGGAATCTTAAAAGCCAGGGAAACGCCGACCAAGGCAAGACTGACCAGCAAAAACAAGATGGGGCTGGAAAGCTTGCGGAACCATGGCCGCAGGTCGCCTGCGCCTTGGGTTTCGCCGTTGTTCGGCTTGTGGTTATTGGGGGAGGCCAGGGCCATGGAGCGCTACTCCTTGCCCTTCCCCGGCTTGGCATCCTTGGGGGATTTGGTGTCTGTTTCGCCCGCGGCCTTGTCGTCGGCTTTTTCCTCCACAGCGGGCGTGGCTTCCACAGTGATTTGCGTGCCATCCGGCAGCGCGTAGCCGCCGACGGTGATGACGGAATCGTTTACTTTGAGGCCGGATTCGATCTGAGCGAGCTCTTTGTTCTTGATGCCGACTTTGACCTTGGTGAGGTGCGCCTTTTTGTCCGAGCCTGCCAGCAGCACGTAGTCGCCAGCGTCTTCGGATTTGTAGACCGCGGAGGCGGGAACGACCAGTGCATCGTCTTCGCTTTTGGCAACGATGTTGACGCGCGCGTTCATGCCCGGCTTCAACGCAGGATTGGGCTTGTCGGCAACGACCCAAACCTCGATGGTGGTGCTTCCCGGATCGAGGGCGGGGCTGATGAGCGTGACTTTGGCTTTAATCGGCTCTTCGAGGCCTTCCAATTCAACTTCGGCTAGATTCCCGACTTTGAGAAGAACGGCTTCGTTCTGGGAGATGTGCGATTTGGCGATAAGCTTCGAGGTGTTCATCACCGTGAGCAGAGGCTGATTGGCGGTGGCCAGTTCACCCTGGAATTGCGGGCGGTCAGTGACTACGCCGTCGATGGGGCTGCGAATCTCCGAATAACTCAATTGCGCTCTGGCGTTTTCGTATTTTCCCTTGGCGGCGGAGAGCTGGCCGCCAGCGGACTTCAAGGTTTCGCGCTTGCCAATCTGCTGTAAATCGGCAAGTTGTTTTTGGGATTGCTCGTTGGTACTGCGCGCCTGGGCAAGGGCGACCGCCGCGGCGTCATAATCGCGGCGAGGCAAGGCTCCCTCTTCATAGAGTTTTTTGCGTGCATCGTAGACTTTTTGCTGAGCGTCAAAGGCGGATTTCGCAGCGGCGGCATCGAGTTCGGCTTTTTGGATCTGCTCGGGGAGGCTGGCGCCGGTGGTAGTGTTGTAGCCGGCCTCGGCTTGTTCGAATTCACCCTTGCTTTGCTCGGCGGCGCCGGCGAGGTCCTTGTTTTCGAGTATTGCCAGCAACTGGCCCTGTTTCACGCGGCTGCCGCGTTGCACAAAAAACTTCTGAATGGTGGAAGTGATTTTCGGAGTGATGACCGCCTGCTGCAATGGATAGACGACGGCGTCGGAGCTGACTTCCAGTTCGATGGGGCCGCGCTTTGCCGGAGTCACCTGGACCGCGACCAGCGGAGTTGGTTCCTTTTCCGAACCCCCGCAGCCTTGCAGCAACATGGCAGCTGGCAGTAGCCACGCGCCGGGTGCAAGAAGCCGTTTACTCATTTTTGGGAAATAGCCGATGCACTTCTTCATGGTGACGTCAGCACCCCTGTCAAGGTCTGGAGATTCGCGAGAGCCACACGGTAGCGGACGGCCCCATCCTGATAAGCAGCGCTCGCTTGAAAGAAGGTCGTTTGCGCGTCCACGACTTCGAGCACCGTGGCTTCGCCGCCCTGATACCGCATGGTCGTCAGGCGCAGGCTTTCGGAGGAAAGCTCGGCGGAGCGCTGAAGACCCGCGAGCTCGTCCAAGGCGGTCTCCGCTTCAGAATACAGGGATCGCATTTCCGAGAGCAGTTTGCGTTGCGCAAAGGAAAGTTCCCGCTTGGCCTGATCGCGGCGCAACTCGGCCTGGCGCACCTGGCTTTGTGTGGCTCCCCAATTCCAGAGTGGAAGATTCAGGGAAGCCAGGGCGGAATAGCCCAGGTTGTTGAACTTGGTGCCATCGGGGTTCGAGCCGTTCACGGCGTAGCGCGTTGCGTCAATTCCATAAAAATAATCCAGGCTGACGGTCGGAAAATAACCCGCGCGTGCGGCGGTAACGTCGTGCCCCGCGGCCTGTGTCCCGGCCAGAGCGGCGCGAATATCGGGATTCTGCTGCGCGGCCTGAGCCTCAAATTCGGCCTGCTGGGGCAGGGCCACAGCGCCATGGAGGTCGTCGGCAATTTCGAAGTTGTCGTTGAAATCCGGGAAGAGGAGCACGGCGAGATCCAGCCGGGCATTCAACAAGCTGAGCTTCGCCTCCTGCAATTGGCGGCGGCGTTCGTGGGCCTGTAGTTCGGCCTTGACGGTGTCCGAGTGGGCCGCTTCGCCGCCGGTTTCGAGGGCTTGCGTAAGCAGGAGGAACTTTTCGCCTTCGTCGGCGACACGAGTTGCCGACTCCAGCTTTTTCTCCGCTGCTGCGGCCGCAAAGTAGTTCTGAACCACAGTAACCACTAGTCCGCGCGAGGCGACTTCCGCCCTGGCTTTCGCGGCCGCCGCCTGAGCTGCGGAACCACGATATTTCTCCCAAGCCGCGAAATCGAGCGATTCATGCACATTGCCCTGGCCGATATATTCGTGCGGCGCATTGTTGGCGATGAATACCACCGGGACGCTTTGGTTTCTCAGTTGGTTGCTCTCAGTCCACAGCACCGAGGTATTGAAATTCACAGTTGGCAAAAGGGCGTCGCGCGCCTGAGCGCGTGCTTCACCCGCTATCCCGGCTTCCGTCGTTGCGGCTCGGTAGGTCGGCTCATTCTTGCGCGCCAGGGCCAGGGCATCCTGCAAAGTCAAGCGCAGGGGAGCGCCAGCGGCGGGGGGAGTTGCTGGTGTTTGTGCCTGCTTGGCCAACACCTGAGGCTGGGGAGCGGGAGCGTCGGGCTGCTGGCCGACACACGAGCTCGCAAAAAACAATCCGGCGCCGGATAAAAGCGCGATCAGTCCATAATGAAATTGGTAACGCAAATCGTGCTCCCCGGCCTTCCAATCGGACGACCGAATCCATGGAGTGGACCTGCCGCCTGCTTCTGCCGTCAGGCTATCGACTTCGAGATAAACATAAGATTAATCGGAAGAGGGTTTTCCAGGGGCCGGGAGGCTGGCCGTAAAGATGGTCCCAGAGGCGTCGGACCGCGTCAATTCCAGGCGGCCGTCGTGGGCTTCCGCGATCCACAGGGCGATGGAGAGGCCGAGGCCGGCGCCGCTGGTGTCGCTCTCGCTGCGAGAGCGCGCTTTATCGGCGCGGAAGAAACGCTCGAAGATGCGGGATTGGAGGTCGCGCGGAATGCCGGGGCCGGTATCGGTGACGCGGAGAATGTAGAGGTTTCCCTGGCGTTGGCAATCAACGCTGACTGTGCCGCCCGCGGGCGTGTACTTGATGGCGTTGTCGAGGAGATTCAGCAGCATGCGGCGGAGCAAGTCTTCGTCGGCTTGCAGGGGCAGCTCGGGCTGAATCGAGGAGGCGAGGGTCACACTTTTGGAGATGGCCAGGGAACGGGCGCGGCGGAGGACGTCGGCGGCCAATTCGTCGAGATAGAGTTCACGCCAGCTGAGGGGATATTCGCCAGCGTCGGCGCGCGTGAGGGTGAAGAGGTCTTCGATGATGTGAGCAAGACGCTGGGATTCGTCGCGCAAAATGGCTAGGGTTTCACGATATTCCTCGGGGGTACGGTCGGGGCGAGAGAGGGTGACTTCGGTTTCGCCACGCAGGATGGCCACGGGCGTGCGCAATTCGTGAGAAGCGTCGGCGACGAACCGGCGTTGCTGTTCGAAGGATTTTTCGAGACGATCGAGCAATTCATTAAAGGAGAGCGCCAAGGTTCCCAGTTCGTCATGGGGATTAGAGACCTTGAGGCGCTCGCTCATGTGCGCGGCGCCCATCCCGCGAGCCTGCGAAGCCATCACCGTGACCGGGGCGAGGCTTTTTCTAGCCAGAAAATAGCCGCCGGCGCTAGCGAAGAGCAGGGCAATGGGGATGACCCAATAAAAGGTGTGACGAATGGCCTCCATCATTTCGAACTGGGGATGTAGCGACTGCAGGATGACTACGGAGGCGTTGTTGTCGCCGGAAACCAGGGAACGTGCATAACCGCGAAATCCGTGTTTCCCACCGGGCACGTTATGGAAAGAAGGGGAACCTCCCCCCGCCAGGGAGCGGGCGAGTTGCTGAAATTTCCCGGAAGCAAAGATTTGCGGAGTGACGGGTTCCGCGTCGCCGGAAGTGGCCGGCAATTCGAGCGAACTAAAAATTATGCGGCCCTGGTCATCGACGAGCGCGTAAATAATGTCACGGTAGCGATGTTCGATCATCGCCTCGCGGGCAGCGACGCGGATGGTGTTGGATTCCTCAGGATCCTTGAGTTCCGTGTTGAAAGTCGTGAAGTAGGCCTCGCTCAATTCAAGTACGTTGCTATCGAGGCGCTGAAGGCTGGTTCGCCAGTAGAGGAAGTAGGTGAGCCCGGCCAGCAAAATCAAAAACACGCCGAACAGGCCGCTGTACCACAAGGTGAGGCGGGAACGCACGGAATCAAGCATGAGATTTTTTGACTCCGGGGGAATGCGACGCTTGGTTTCTTTTGGCTGGTGTTTCAGGCTCGCAGAGGACGTAGCCGCTCCCTCGGCGGGTCTGCAGCAGGGGACTGCCCGATTCGTCCCCGAGTTTGCGGCGCAGGCGGTTCACATAAACTTCGATGAGATTGGAGAAGGGGTCGAAGGTCTCGTCCCAGACATGCTCGGCAATTTCGGAGCGCCCGATAACGCGGCCGGCGTTGCGCGCGAAGTACTCGAGCAGGGCATATTCCTTGGCGGTGAGGGGAATGGAGCGGGAACCGCGCTTCGCCGTTTGCGAGGCGGTGTCCAGTTCGAGATCGCCGACGACGATGCGTGGGGAGTGCAATTCGTTGGGACGGCGGAGAAGAGCGCGGAGACGGGCCAGGAGTTCGCGGAATTCAAAGGGCTTGGTTAGGTAGTCGTCCGCGCCGGAGTCGAGGCCGGTGATGCGATCGTCGACGCCGTCGCGCGCAGTGAGCATGAGGATAGGAGTTCGCTTGCCGGCGGCGCGGATAGCTTTGCAGACCGCGAAACCGTCGGGGCCGGGGATCATCACGTCGAGGACAATCAAGTCGTAATCGTTGATTTCGGTCTGATAAACGGCGGCCTTGCCGTTGTCCACGACATCGACGGCGTAGGACTCTTCGCGCAGACCTTTAGCGACAAAGCGGGCGATGCGCGCGTCGTCCTCAACCAGGAGAACTCGCATGCGAGTATCATACGGCAAGAATCGCGGGCATTTAACGCCATTTCGACCACCGGCGGAATGCGATTTGTGGCGATTTCGGCCTCCCCGGCTCAGGGAGAAGAAAGAAGAAGGCAGGCGTTCGGCGTTGCCGGCAGATTCACGATATTTATGGCGCACTGGTTGCGGACGCGTGAAGAAACGACATGATCGTCGAAGCCTCGCTACGAGCGCTGTTCGATGGCAGGTCGCCACTGCTATTAACGGCCGCACCAAGCACTTCGATTACTTGCGGGAGCGCCTTCGTAGATTAAGGCAGCACGTTTTTGCCTTGCAAGGTGGTATGGGGACCAAGTTGTCGCGTAGGCAGGCTCCATCGGCTGCGGAAAACAAGAAGGAAGTTCTCGTGCACGGCGCTCTTCAACAGTTATTTCGCTTTATTCGGTGAGGACTACGTGTGGGACTGGACGCAAGGGAACACTAAGGCGATAGCGGGCGTAGCGGCGTTCGCCTTCGCGCATCCGTGCGCCTTTCTCGACTAAATCTGCGAGGTCGCGTGTGGTATTCGCTGGCGAGGCTTCGGTGATAGTACTGTACTTTCCAGCGGAAAGACGACCTTTGAAACCTTCGGGGCCCTCGCGAAACATGCGCTGCCATGGAGATGGGTCCTTCTTGAAAAGCGGTATGGGGTCAAGTGACTAGAGGGTTGTTGCGTCGACCGTCTGAGCGGGCACCGATACCCAGGCCCATACGCGGACTTTTTTTGTTTTGCCCCGTACTGCTGCTTGACGCGTACCCGACACCGACTATCCTGTCATTCCCGGCTCCTGCCCACGTCCCCGGGAGGTGTCGATGGTTCGTCAATACGTCCCTACGTTTCTGTTCGCCTGTTCAATTACACAAAGACGGTGGTTAACCGATCGAAGCGGATTCGATGTTCCGTCGGGCTGCCCTTTCACCCGTATCGTCTTGCTAGCGTTGGTGGGCGTAATTCTCATCGAAGCACCATCGCTGCGAGCGCAGACGCCACAGGAATTGCAGGCGGAACTACAAGGAATGAAACGGTTGTACGAGCAAAGGATTGCGGAGCTGGAGGGCCGCGTTGTGAGGCTGGAACAACAAAATGCCGCGATCGCTGCTGCCACCAAGCAGAACACAGTGTCCGTCAGCGACCTTAAGGTTGAAGCTGCGGCGGCAAAACAGCCAGAGGCTCCAGCGGACAAACTGACGCGCGGCGAACGTACCCAGATCGCACAAGAGCAGCTGGCGAACACGCCTCGCTATGACTTGGTGCGAGACGCCGAACAGCGCATCGGCGCACTGACAGAGCAGGTGAAAGCCTTCGAGTTCCACGGTTATCTGCGTTCGGGCGCGGGATTGAACGGTGAAGGAGGGCGGATGGTCGCCTTCCAGGCGCCGGGGGCCGACGCGAAATACCGACTTGGCAACGAAGCCGATACGTACGGTGAGCTAACTTTCGTGAATAATTGGATTAACGCGAAACGGGATACCGATAAGGCATGGCTCAAGACCAACGTCACTTTACAAGCCGACACTACTGAATCCTCAACGTATGCTCCCAACGACAAGTTCAGATTGCGCGAAGCCTTCGTGCAAATAGGCAACCCACTGCAAAGCCAACCCGATATCAAGTTTTGGGCCGGTGAGCGCTATTACCGCCGCCTAAACATTGATATCAACGATTTTTACATGTTGGATACGAGTGGCTACGGCGGCGGCTTCGAAGATCTCAACCTCAAGTTCGCGCAAGCTTCGGTGGCTTATCTCGTAGGCGCACGTGAAGACCTGCAAACCGAGAACGGCACCTATTCGAAGAGCGTGTTGGACGCACGACTGTATGGAATCAAAGCGCCATACGGACAACTGGGATTGTGGTACGACTATTCCTACTCCAAGGGCGGAACCACAGCGGAGAATACGCAGGTTCCCTCGCTCGGTGGGTGGGCGGTCGGAATCGGGCACGCGAAGCCCGAGTTTTGGGGCGGCTACAACCGCATCACTTTCCAGTACGGAGTCGGGGCGGCGGCCAACTTCAGCACCAACATCGATGACCCCACACCCGTTTTGCAGAATGCGCATACGTTCCGTTTCACGGAGAGCAGCGTCCTGCAGCCCAGCAAGTACTTCGCGATTCAGCCACTGGTTATTTATCAGGAACGGTTTTCGGGGGTGCCGAAACAGAGGAACAATACCTGGCTATCGTTTGGCGCAAGGCCCGTTTTCTTCTTCACGGATCATATTTCTCTGGCGGTGGAAGGCGGCTTCGACAAAACACACAGCGCTACGGGCCAATATGATGGATGGCTTCGCAAGATTACAATCGCACCGCAGATCGGGGCCGGACGAGAATTCTTCAGCAGACCGGTGCTCCGAGCGTTCATCACATATGCGAACTGGTCTGACGGCCTCAAAGGATTTGTGGGTGCGCCAGTCTATGCAAACAAGACGTCCGGATTCAATTTTGGACTGCAAGCTGAGGCGTGGTGGTAGTCGGGGTAGCTTTGGTCAGTGTCAACCGGCATGCCCGTAGTCCCGAACTTGGCCGTTCAACTTTTCTTCGAAGTCACCGCAAAGAACGCGGCGGCCTCTTGTTGAACGTGTTTGCCACCACATTTCGGACATTTGACCTTGTTTTTCTCGTATTCGGCCAATGTCAGGATTATCTCGAAGGGTTTCTTGCAATCTTCACAGTAAAACTCATAGCGCGGCATAGCGACCTCCCATAACCACGAGAGGGTAGGGTCTTACAAATCATGTACGCCTGTGAGCAGGTGGTGTCAATATAGGTCCCTGAGGGGGCGCTGTTACGTCAAGAGGCATGTACTTAGCTGGCTGGCGGCGTCTATATGACAGAAATCGATAGAGAAAAACAGCAACAGGACAAACAGATTCATCTGTTTATCCATAAGAGCTTGAAAGGCTATCTTCGCTGGGCACGCCGAATCAGCAAGCGCAAATCAAAGCTCAACGTGAACCTGGACCAGCCGCTGGGGAATATGACGCCCGAACAACAAAGATACGCTGACGAAGTGATGAGAATTTTACGCGATGAAGACCGCTAACACTCCCTGCATTGCCGCTGCAAGGGATTTCACAGAGGTTCGCGGTGAGCGAAATTTCAACACCTCGTCGTAGCAAAAACTTCCCGCTGACTGGCCAATAACTGTCAGCAACAATCATAAGTCTCATCAATACAGCGAGATTTCTTTGGATTCGTTGGAAGTCAAATTGCGCTTTACGAGGGGTTTCGCATCCGGTGCGGCCCGGCCCTCGAAAGCTGAGGGGTACTATGACCACATTTGATATCTTCCAAAGTCCACGTAATAAGAACGACGTCGTGTGGTTGGAGTGCATTGAAGGACTCCATGCAGCCACAGAGCGCATGTACGAGATTGCCACCCATCGACCAGGAATATATTTTGTGCTCAATCTACGAGACCACTTGGTAGTAGCGAAGACGGATACGAGGTCGCTAGCATCCGGGACTATCCTTGGGCAAGAACGCCAATGAACTCTGGTGCACGCATTTCAAGGGCGAGTTTTTACTGAGGAATCATCAATACTGCTATCCGCTGA
>DATFSI010000072.1:0-7145 GCA_035262705.1 Candidatus Acidiferrum sp.
AAAGAAGTTTCTGATCGCATTGAGAGCAGCGCCAAACAAACAAGAAGAATCTTGTCGGAGCTACACAACGAAACAATGCTATGGATAGCCGAGCGAGTTGCTGCCGAGCATAGGCGCACTAAGCCCGCTTTTGCGGCGGTAACTGTTCCTTCGAAATATCGCCAGTAATGTTGTTGGTAATGCAGCGCAGTTTAGCGCTTTTGGGATTGTCTTCAACGGCCGGAGGCCTGTGGTGTGCACAAACCTCGTCCGAAATGGACGTCCTTCAAAACCAATTCCTTAGGTGTTCGGGCTCGGCCAGATCCCACAGTTGAGGACGACAAACCATTCAGCCCGGCATAAGAGAAGGTCAACGATCGGCCCAGCACTGAAAACAGTGATTCCGCGCGGGCAGGGCACCACTTTGGCGGCGACAGCCGGCGCTATCAGGCATTTACACTCATTGCCCCTGACGGGGCGGTCTGGCGTGACCGTGGTTGGTGCAATCGAGAATTATGAGCGAAGGATAACCAAATCCGCTCAGACATTTCTAGGTTTTTCGGGCAGCACAGAGGTCACGCCTTCGCGGCTCGCATACTCAAGGATGCGCCGAACGGGCGGGGCAACGAGAAACGTGGCGCGCAGGGGTTCGTCGGGTTCAAAAGAATCTGCGATTGCGAGAATGGAATTTTCCGCGAGCCGGCGATGCGCTTCCGCGGTCCGGTGTTCCTTTGCCTTACCGCAGAGTTCCCAAGCAGTCGCATGGACTTGCCAGCGCGCCACAAGAATCTCGAACTTGTCCACAATCGGCAGGGCGTTCTGAACGGCGTCGCGCGCGTGTTTCAGAGCATTTTCAGCCATGGCTAAGCGCGCTTGCTGCTCCCATGCAAGCGCCTGCAGATGCGGTTCCGCGGTGGACAGCGCAGCCTTAAGAAAGTCGTCGGCGACCTTGCGGGCGTTGGGGAGTTTCCCCCAGAGCAGCCAGGCGTTGGCCGTTTCCAACTGAGCCGTCAGCCGCCACATCCAGTGCAGGAAGAACTTCTTGGGCACTTCGGGATGGAGCACTCGGTCGAAATGCTCAATGGCCTGGCGGTATTGGCCACGATCGAGCTCCACATATCCGGCGGCAATACTTGCGACGATCAGGACCTGCGTGGGCTGAAACCCGACGCTGGCCTCCAGCACGCTCTGGCAGATGCGCAACGCGCCCTCGCGATCGAGGGCCAAGATGCGTAGCCAGGCTTCGCGTATGCTAAGCATCCAGTAGCGCGCCCGATTGTCTTCGGTAAATTCCCGCCTCTCCCGCGTGATTCGCAACACCTTGCCAAGCTGGCCGAGACGCAACAGAGCCAGCGTGGTTCCACTGAGTGTGCCGAAATAGGGTATCAGCCGGATGCCGTGGTCCGAACGCCGCGCGCTAGCGTCGAGAATCTCCAAGGCTTCCTGGTAATCACCGCAAAGGGCCAAGAAATGGCCGTAAATCATCTGGTCAAACGGATCCGTTCCGGGATCCCCGAGATGAAGCATTGTCTCTTTGGCGGCTCTGGAAAGGTCGTGGTCTTCGCGGCGCCACTCATCGAACCCCAACCGGCAAGAGGCGGTCAACATCTGGACGCGGGCCGTCAACAGCGGGTCGCCGAGGCTCAGGCTCATTTTCACCGCCTGCTCCAGCAGTGCGAGACCCTTGGCGGGTTGAAAGAATCCAAGCGGGTGCATCGCGCAGATCAGCGCATGGACCTGAGCTGTTTTGAGGCCAGCCTGAGCGGCGTGAGATGCGGCGGCTTCGTATGCCTCGGCTGACTTGGGCAAGTCCATCAGGGCAAACTGGGCATCGCCAATGGACTCGAGAATCTGGACTTTCAATTCGTTCCGCAGAGGCGAGGGGAGTTTTTCCGATAATTCGAGGGCGTGATTCAGAATCTCGGTTGCATCGCGATAGGCAAACCGCCCCGAGGCATTCTGGGCCGCGAGAATCAGATAGCGAACGGCCTGCTCGTAGTCGTGTCCGCCCTCAAAGTGCAAGGCCAACTCCGTCGCAAGTTCCTGTTCGCAGGGGTCGCAGAACGCCTTGAGTCGCTGCGCCAACAAGAGGTGTAGCCTAGAACGCGCGGCTTCGGAAAGACGGCGATACAGAACCTCTCGATACAAGGAGTGCAAGAACTCGTAATGCATGGAAATCTCACCATTCGCCAGCTCATGGATTCCCGCGAACTTGATGAATTGGAGCTTTCCGGCAAGCCCTTCGCAGGCCTCCTCGATGACCGTGGGGTCGAGCTCCACCGCGCCGGTAATGGCCCACACGGAAAAAGTTTCCCCAGCGGCGCTGGCACTTCGCAGAATGCGTTGCTCTACGCCGCTCAATTGCTGGAACTGACCTTCAATCAACTGGTCCAGCGTTTCGGGAACACTCAGAGCAATTTCTTCGAGAGGGACGGTGAGCTTCCACGCGTTGTCGAGTTGCCGGATAAGGCCCCTTTTCGCCATGTCCTGAAGGATCGTGGTCATGAAAAGGGCATTGCCGCCTGAATGCCCGTGAAGTAATTGGGAGAATGTGGCGGGAAAGTCCGCGCCCACAAACTCCATGGCCACGTATTCAGCCACGTCGGCTTCTTCCAGCCGCTCCAGAGCGATTTCCTGGCTGAGACCGTGAATGACCAGATCCTGCTTGAGCAATTTCAAGGGACTCTGCGAGATAATCACGTCGGCGGGGCGGTAGGTTCCTACCAGTAGCAACTTCGCGGGGCCGCGCCGGCGGGCCAGCGCGGAGATGAAATCGAGTGTGGAGGGATCCACCCAGTGCAGGTCTTCCATGCAGAGTATGAGCGGATGCTGCAAGGAGATGGTTTCCAGGGCTTCGCAAATTTCGCGCACCATGCGCTCGCGCGTGGTCCCGACAATTTCCTTCTCCAAGGCATCGCGTAACTTCGCACTCACCAGCGAAGGAAGCTGCACCAGCCAGGTGGGCGCCCGCTTGGAAAAAACCTGGACCAGTGGGCTGTCTTCCGAACTGCGCAACAACTCTCCGAGGGCTTCCAGCACGGGGTAGTACGCTTCCTTGCCGCCAAAACCTTCCACGCATTGTCCGCGCGCGATGCGAATTTCCTTGCCACACGACGTTCCCTTCAGGAAAAAATCCACCAGTGTGGTTTTCCCGATCCCCGCTTCGCCGGTGACGAAGACAATCTGGCGCTGCCCTTGCAGCGCCAAGTCCAACGTGCCTTGCAGTTTGCCCATGGCGCCATCGCGACCCACCATGGTTTTGATGCCTTTGGTGCTGAGGCTCGAAGGGGCAACGCGCACCTCGTCGCGAACCAGTGCGATGAACTGATACCCGCGACGGGGATAGGTGGCTACAAATTCGGGTTTGCTGGACTGATCCCCCAAAACTTTACGAATGCCGAGAATGTATTTCTTGACCACCTCGGGATTGACAAAGGTTCCCGGCCACAATGCTTCCAGAATCTCGTCCTGACTCACGAGCCGGTCTGCGTGTTCCACCAGGTAGCGCAACACGTCAAAGGCTTTAGGCGCGAGCGACACACGTTCGTCGCCACGCCAGAGGCAGTGGCTCACGGTGTCAAGCCGATATCCAGAAAACACCTTCATCTTGTAGAAACCAACCGTGTTTAGTTCCGGACCCTGGGCCCACTGGGAATCTTAGCAGTCTACTGCCGAACCCGGCTCTTTTCATCCTTGTGGCCCCCCTGCGGCTCTTCCCCGGCTGCGTCACCTACGGAAAAGGACCAAAACGTCACCGGCGGGTCACGCGGAGAGTTTTCCATGCCGGTACCGTGGCAGCTATGGCCGGCCAGCCCTCGGGCAGGAAGGCTGAAGAATAAATTTAAGGAGCAAAGAAGTGAAAAACAATTTTGACAGGAACTTTTGGTGCCTACGGGCGATTTTGGCCGGGATTGCAATGCTGTTCATGTCCGGTCTCGTTTTTGCCCAGGAATTCACAGTCAGCCGGGTATCGAGTCCCATCACGCCGGATCTGATCACTCCCCCTGTGGGGAACTCTGCTTTCTTGGAGGGCCATGGAATAGGCACACAAGGCTACGTTTGTCTGCCAAATGGCCTCGGTGGTGCCTCCTGGACCGTAAACGGCGCGCGTCCCGAGGCTACGTTGTTTACAAACATCTTAGGAGAAGCCGTGCAAATCATCACTCACTTCCTTAGCCCGGTCGAAAATCCTAATGGAATCGGCCCAAACCCACCGCGTTTTGGAGACGTAACGTGGCAGAGTTCGTTTGACAGCAGCAGGGTGTGGGCGCAAAAGGAGCATTTCATCACCGCCGGCACTGACCGGAGCTGCCCAAACAATGGCGCGATTGATTGCCTCTTGTTGCAGGTCATCGGCAGCGCGGAAGGGCCTACCGGAGGAAAGTCACTTACAAAGACCACTTTCATCCAGCGTTTGAACACCAACGGAGGATCCGCGCCGACAACGGGGTGCGCCCTTTCCGGAGACGTAGGCAAACAGGCGTTGGTGCCATATTCCGCCGACTACTTCTTTTTCCGCAGCGACGAATAGACGCCTCGCGGCTGTTCCTTCGAAACCTTGAGCTTTAGAGCTTACCGGCATGCCGCTGTGCAAGTTAGTGCTCCTCGACGGTTGCAAAATAACGGGCCGGCCTGCGGGCCAGCGCCGGTGTTCAATTCAAGAAAGGATTAGGAGATATGAAGAAAGTAGTAGCTGTATTGTTAACGCTTACGTTCTGTGTCGCGACTGCATTTGCGTTCGATCGCGATGATTCCATCGTGCGGTGGAACAGCATCGTGGGTGTAATTACCGCTCCGGGCGTGGACAACCAGGTTGGCGCCATCCATTCCGGCGCCGGCCCCTGGTCGGTCCACAGCGGCCACGTGTACGTAAACCTGACAACCGGAAGTACCTTCTTTACAGTCGAGGGTCTGGTGTTGAATGGGGGTACTTCGAGCGGGACCCCGGGCCGCGTCACTTCCATTACCGGCACCCTGGTCTGCAATCCGGGTTCGGCGTCGCCGACGGTTCTCGACACCGCGCCCCTTTCGCTCAGTGTGCACGGCAACGCGCAATTCGCCGGACAAATCTCCGGCATTCCTGCGACCTGCGACACCCCGCTTTTCCTCCTGCGCGCCGGAGGACGCTGGATCGCCACCGGCAGCCAGCGCTTTATCAGCGACGAGGGACAGTAACCGGCACACCGGGAACCGGGAGGCGGAGACAGCCGAGCCTTCGCCTCTCGATCCGATAGTTATTGCGAAAGTCCCGGGTCCTTCAGCGATAAGTCACGGCCAAGGAGAGTGCTTACGACGATGCGCCTCGCTTTCGTCATTCGATTGGGAAACGACACACGGCCTGCCGAAGGAACGTTCGAAGGCTGGGTCGAAGAAGTGGATTCCGGGACGGAGCTGCGATTCCGGTCGACCGATGAGCTGCTGCGATTTCTGGGTGAACGTTTCCGCCTGGCAACGGCTTCCAGGAGAGCAAGCGAGCGGCGGCAATCAGGTTCCGCTCGAGACGAAGAGCTCGCGTAACGATGGGGAATCGCTACAGAAGGCCGGCAAGAACTTGGAAACGTTACGAAACGAATTGTCCTACAGGGAGAGCAAGCAAAGCTCGGGAGGTGAATCTTGCAATTTCAACCTGACATCCACTGCTGCAAATGCCAGCAGCGCATTCTCTCCGGAGAGGGCTATGGCTTCGTCTGCTTTAAGGTGCCCGGCGAGGAAGTCTATCAGTTCTTCCATAACCGGTCCCGCCCCGGCGACTGCTGGGAGGCGTACCTTAAGAAGGGTAAACCGGCATGACACGCACACTCGTGGAGGAAACCAAAGGAGAGTTGACGGAAGCAGAAGCCATTCGTCGGGCCCAGGGTGGCGACGCTGCTGCCTTCGAATACCTCTATAGTTCTCACAGCAGGCACGCCTACAACTTGTGCTTGCGAATGGTCAGGAACACGCATGATGCAGAGGATCTAACTCAACAGATATTTCTTCAGGTATTTCGAAAAATCGCCACCTTCCGGGGCGACTCGAGCTTTTCGACCTGGTTACATCGAGTGACGGTGAATGCAGTCTTGATGCACGTGCGCCGGAAGAAGCTGGCCGATATCTCGACGGATGATTTGGGTCGCTCCGACGCAAAAGGGGACGTTCCTCGTGAGGCCGGTGCTGAGGACCCCTCGCTCCTGGACGCGATCGACCGACTCAACCTGAGGCGCGCAGTCCGCAAGTTGCCGCCCGGTTACCGACAGCTCTTCCTGCTTCACGACGTCCTGGGATACAAGCACTGGGAAATCGCAGGAATCTTGCGGTGCTCCACGGGCAGTTCCAAGTCGCAGTTGCACAAGGCTCGCAAACGCCTGCGGTGTCTCCTGCAAGGCGAGCAGTGGACCGCCGAACCGGCATCTTCGCCGTCTCCGGACGCGGAAAATAGTGGTAGGACTGACACCGTTTGTAACCTCGCCATTCCGTCGGAATCAAAATGTGGAGCGCGTTTGGCTCCGATACTCATCTCAGCGCGCATGTACTGGCACGCGCTTCCGAGGGTTTTGGTGTGTTCGACCCAACGCTCCGGTTTCTCACTGGCAGAATCACTGAGGCGGGTATTCTTGCGGAACCAGAAATCTCGAGCGCAGTCTGTTCTGCCTTGGCAAGGTTTGCCGATGCGATCAGTCGCGAATGAAGCTTTCATTAATTCATCAATGCCGCTCGACCCGTAGACCAGGATCTGGTCACCTTTACGAGGTCCTGCGGGTGGAATTCCATGCCCCGGTCTTTTGATTATGGATTTAAGGCGAGTTTTGATTCGCGGGGTTAGGTCTGTGCGGAACGTTCGTCGTGAATTTCGTCAGCACAAATTCCTTCAGCAGATTGAGAATCGCAGTGCTACCGATACCGATCGCGGTGTTCTCGAAGACTAAGGCGGCACCGCGATCGCTCGCCGGATAGTACAGATTGGAGATGCCACCCGCGGCAAGGCTTCCGAGGATGCTCGAATAATTCGCCTGCCAGCGACCGTTGTCACCTTTGCAAATCACCGCATTCGCCAGCGCGTATTGGATTCGAGATTTTGTAGTACCTGTTCCCTTGTAGAAATAACGAGGGTCTTGTTTGAAAACGGAGGGCAGTACCGCGTTTCCCAGGAAGTTGCTTATCGTGAAGTCCGCGAAGGTTGCGCCATA
>DATFSI010000073.1:0-25249 GCA_035262705.1 Candidatus Acidiferrum sp.
CCCAGTAAGGACAAGTGGACGCTGATCATCAGCAAGAAGACCGGCGAATGGGGCACCGCGTATCCCGGCCAAGCCAACGACCTCGCGCGTGTGGACATGAAAATCTCCGCGCTGCCCGCTCCCGTTGAGAACTTCACCATCGCTTTCGAGAAAGCCGGCGCAGCAGCCACCCTCAACCTGGACTGGGAATCCACCCGCGCGTCTGTCGCCGTTTCTAAAAAGTAGCGACTATATTGAGGTGGCCCGGTAGCATAGGTTTCTGACTCGGTTTACAGGGGCCGCCCTTGGGCGGCCTGTTCATTCTCTCTTCACTATTTCCGTTTTCTATTTTCTAATCTTCATGCCCGCACCCATGGCGTAAATTACCGACTCTGAAATCCCGTCCACACCAAGCATCTTTTCGATTCGCGTATCCGCGAGGGCCATGGTGCAAAACGGTGCCAGCCGGAGCCAGGTCGCCGTCAGGCAAAAGGTCTGGCAGAGATGCCCCGCCTCCGCCAGCACCGCGCGGTACGCCCGTGCGTATTTATATTTCCACTGCGTACGGGGAAACATCGCGGTCAGAAATACCACCAGGGCGGCGTCGCGAAACCACCACTGCCCCGCGAGCAACTTCTGAATCTCTTCCTTGCTCGTTCCGCGTTGCAATTCCTGCAGGCGGTGGCCCACCGCGTCGTAGTGGTAGATGCCTGGCGGGATTCCGTCGACGTTGCGCGCCAGCAGATACGCTTCCGCCGGGTGAAGCGCGCCTCCTGAGGGCGAAGTCTTCAGCGCAAATCTTCCGCCTTTGGGAACTTGCAACCACTTCTGAACGCCAAACGAAAGGTGCAGCAGGCGGTCCACCATCTCTTTTGGCACCGGTCCTTTCGCGAATTCCCTCCAGGTTCGCCGTTCACGCAACACGCGGGGAAACTCTCCGGCGTAGTCCGGCACTTCGACCAGGATTGTGCGGGCGCCCGGATATTTCTTCGCGGGTACGGGTATGCGCTCCCGCCGAAGCAACTCCTCCGTCCAGCGAATTGTTTCCGCGTTGATTTTCTTGCTGTAGGTATCTTTGGTTTGCAAATGGAAGAAACTGGCGTGAGGATTCCAGGCATCCCAGCCACGCAGCGAACGCTCGCGGGAGAGATCCCCGGCGTCCCGCTTCTCGAAGCGCTGCAGGAATGTCTCCGCGACCAGGCGCCGGATGGCCTGCCGCAGCGATTTCTGAGTGTACTCCGGCCAGCGCCGGAAGGCTGCTTTTTCTCGTTTCCAGCTTGAAAAGAAATCCAGGATCGCGGCAGTCTCTATCGAAGCCTCAATTTTTCTGCGCGTCAAAAAATTTTCAATGCAGAGCCGCTCGCCTTGCCAGTAGGAAACGAGCCCCGGCGCGCGGCGCAGCAACCCTACACCCAAGCCGCCTCCGCCGCGCGTTCGCTTTTTCGCGCGCTTCATCCGGGAGCCCCAGCCACACCCGTTCTTGCCGCTCCCCTTTGCATGGAATTACTTCGGTTATTTCTCTGTGAATACGGCGGACATGGGCGGGCCAAACCGCGTGCTGGTGGAAGCGCAGGCGCTGAGGAGCACGTTGATAGCTTTAATCTCCGCGGCGATGGCTTTCTGATCCTTCCTGCTTACTTTCCTTTGGATCTTCTGCAGTTGCTTTTTCGTCGCCTTCAGTTTCGCGTTGACACCCTTGAAGTCCACCTTGAAATGCTTCTTTTCCTTCGCCATCGCACCCTCCCTCAGCCAGAGCCGGCTTTGCCTCGACGGGTATACAACTCGGTACTTACGTTGCTACCAGAGCGGAGTCTATGCGAGGCCGCCAAAAGCGTCAAGAAATTCAGCCCGACTTAATTCCCTACCTCACCCTGCGCAGGCTGCCAGTGCGCAATCAGCTCTTGGAACTCCGGCTCCTTGCGCAAAAATGCGAATTGCGGATGCGGTCCCAGGTTGGCCAGCCGCCCGTTCTTTTCTTCGTACGCCTTCTTCAGCCATTCCAGCGTCTGCTGTTTGTTTCCCAACCCGGAATAGGCCATCGCCCAGTCGTAAGCGGAAATGTATTGCGTCGCCGCCTGCTTCGTGAGCGAGGCGATGATCTCTTCGGCTTCTTTTTTCTTGCCCGCGCGCCCGTAAATCGCCGCGAGTTCCCCGTGCCGTGAAGCATCCCCCGGCTCCAGGGAAACGAAATTGCGCGCCGCTTCGATCGCTTCCGTATACTGCCCTTTCTCCACATACGCCTGCGCGAGATACCCGTAGCCCACTCCAAAACTCGGATCTAGGCGCAGCGTCTCTTTCGCCGCTTCCACAGCCTTGTCGTATTCTCCCGCGAGGTAGAAGCACCATCCGACGTTGGCATTGATAATCAGCGACCGCGGATCGATCTCATGCGCCAGCTTGATTTCGGTGAGCGATTCCTGCCGGCGGCCCCGCGCAGCCAGAAACAGCCCATACCAGTGCAGGCCTTGCGCGTAGCCTGGGTTCAATGCAATGGCCTTGCGATATTCCTCTTCGATTCCCTTGCGCTCCAGGCTGTAGAAGCGGATTGTGGCCAGCGCCGCGTGACCTTCCGCCAGCCGGTCGTCGAGTTCCAGTGATTTCTGCGCCGCCCGCAGCGCCTGCGGCATTACCACCCCCGGAGGGCTTAGCTGGTAATTGCCAAGATTCATGTACGTAACGGCCAGTTCAGCGTAGGCCGCCGCAAACGTCGGGTCCTTAATCGTGGCTGTCTGGAAAAATGTCAGCGCGGCGCGAAATCCTTCCGCCGTGCGTTTTGACTCTTCATATCTCCCCTTCAGATACGCCTCGTACGCTTCGGGGACCACCGTGCGGCTGCGCGCGAGTTCGGAAGCCTCCGGCTGGCTGAGCTCCACCTGGATGCCTCGCGCGATTGCCGTGGCCACGTCGCTTTGCAACGCGATCACATCGGTTACCTTGCGCTCAAAATTATCGGCCCACAACGCTCCTTCCACGTTGGTCTGGAAAAGCTTCGCCGAAATGCGCACGCGTTCGCCCGCGCGCACCACCGTGCCCTCCACCACCGCGTCCACGTTGAGTTCCTGTCCGATCTCCTGCAGCGGCTTCTGCGTGTGCTTGTACTGCATTACCGACGTCCGCGAAATCACGCGCAGTTTTTTGATCTGGGAAAGCTCGGTGATCAGCGCGTCGGTCATGCCGTCCGCGAAATAGTCCTGCGAGGAATCCCCGGAAAGATTTTCCAGCGGCAAAACGGCGATCGACTGGATCGCACCCACCATCACTTTACGGTTTTTCGCCGCCCACTTGACGTAATACCAATGGCCCACTTCCGCGACACCCACCACAAGCAACACCAGCAGAATCAGGTTCCGGACCAGATGCGAGCGATGGTTGCCTCCCTCCCGTCGCGAAAGCACACGGAGGTATTCGTTGCTGCGGGAGCCTGTACTCGCCGCCTCTAGCGCCGCACGCACTTCGCCGGCGCTCTGGTATCTTTGCCCGGGGTCCTTATCCAGACAGCGGTCAATCACGCTCTGCAGAATCGGCGGCAATGGCGGCGTGATCAGCGGAGCACGCTCCCGTAAAATCGCGGCGCTCAGTTCGAAAGCGGTTCCGCCGCGGAATGGCCGATGGCCCGAGGCCATCTCGTAGAGCAGCACCCCGAGCGACCAGATATCACTGCGTGCGTCTCCTTCCTCCCCGCGCAGCACTTCCGGCGCGATATAGGGCAGCGTCCCCGTAAACGTGTGCTGCGAATCCCAGGACTTATCGAACTTGGTGGTATCGGTCGGCGCGCCGCCCGGCTCCAGGCGCCGGGAAATTCCGAAATCCAGGACCTTCAGGCGGCCTTGCAGCGTAACCATCACGTTGGCCGATTTCAAATCGCGGTGGACGATTCCACGGCTGTGCGCATGCCCAAGCGCATCGGCAAGCTGCATTCCGTGGCGCTCCACCTGCTCCAGCGCCATCCCTCCGGACGTGATCTCCAAGCTCAGTGGACGGCCCTCGATAAACTCCATGGCGATGTAAGGCTTGCCGTCGATCTCGCCGACTTCGTAAACGGTGCAGATGTTGGGATGATTCAGGGCGGAAATCGCGCGCGCTTCCTGCAGCACGCGTTCGTGACTTGCGGAGCTTCCCGTGGGAAGGGTTTCCAGGAACTTCAGGGCCACCTCGCGTTGCAATTTTTCGTCGCGAGCGCGGTACACCACTCCCATGCCACCTTCGCCGAGCTTTTGTTCGATTAGGTAGTGGCCGAATTTTTGCCCAAGCATGGATGTACAAAGAGTTCACCACACCCACTGCCAGCGGGCAAGTCAATGCCGGAGAGGTTTTTCGCTTATGAAGTCACGCCCGCCTTGCGGTGGCCAAGGTAGCACAGGCTTCGGCCTGTGCTCATAGTTTCGGCGCTAAGTGATTCTCTGCAATTTGTTCGTTCCGCGGTCCACAAGTACGACTGCGCCAACTACCAGCGCGGCCGCCATGCCTACTTTCAGCGTCACGACTTCGCCTCCGTAGAGCCACCCCAGGAGCACCGCGACTACCGGGTTTACGTAGGTATGCGTCGCCACCAACGTCGGCGAAAAATGCTCCAGCAGCCAATTATACGCGGTGAATGCGATGATCGAGCCAAACACGATCAAATATCCCAGCGCCAGCCACGATTTCGTCGTTACCTGCGAAAACACAAAGCCTTTCGCCTCCCCAAGCAGCGTCCCGGTCGTCAGCAACATCGCTGACCCCGCCAGCAGCGACAAGGCGGACAACAGCAACGGACTTCCGGAAAGCTTCGACTTTCTCGAATAGATGATTCCAATCGACCAGGAAAGCGCGCCGGTGAGCACGGCCACCGGACCCCATGCGCCGCGGTCGCCGGCTTCGAGTCCTGTGCCGCGCACCAAAATGCCCACACCTACAAGGCCCAGGAGAATTCCCGCCAGCAGCAGCCCGTTCATGCGCCAGACGCGCGCCGCTGCGGAAGACAGCACGAACACGATAATGGGTTCGACGGCTATCAGCAGCGAAGCCAGGCCGCTGCCCACATACTGCTCCGCCCAGTGCAGCGAGCCGTGCCCGATCAGGAAGAAGAAAAAGCCAATCACCACGCTGGCGCGAACCTGGGCCCATGTGGGTCGCTGTCCCTTGGCCAGCGCCCAAACAAGGAGCGCTGTCCCTGCAACCAAGTGCCGCAATCCCGCCGTAAACAGCGGCGGAATTGTCTCCACGGCGAAGCGAATCGCCAAGTATGTGGAGCCCCAGATGAGGTAAATGGCCAGGAAGGCCAGCGTCACACGAAGCCGAGAGGAGCCCGCTGATGCTCTGTCCCCGAGGAGTGCCGCCGATGCATTGATGGTTTGCGTAGTGTCGCTCATACAGTTTCCGTGTAACGAGATAAAGATGCTATACTCATTTCACAGGGTACCTCCGCTCTTGTAATGAGTCAAGGGGCGTTATCTCGTTACCATGATTCTAGCTTCCCATCCCTTTCGCGCCCATCACTTCGGCGCCGCTTCGCCCTGGGTCGACCTTGCCAACAGCGAAATGTGGAACGGCTACGGCCGCCTCACCGATTTCCTGGACGATCCCCAGTGGATCAGCGATTTCCTCGAGTTCTGGCGCTTTTCCGCGCCGCCTCCCGGCCCGGCCGAAATCCGCGAGCTTCGCAGGCTCCGCAGATTCCTCCGCCACTTGGTCGAAAAAACATCCAGCGGTAAAGCTATCGAATCCCGGGACGTACAGACCTTGAACTCCTGGCTGAAGGTACCCGTCTTTCGCCGTCTGGTGGAGCGCCAAAATGGGTTCCAACTCGAATGCGATGCCACGCAAATTGGCTGGACCGGCGCGTTTGCGCGCATCGCCGCCTCGCTGGCCGAATCTTTAGCGCACGGGCCTCATGACCGCCTGAAGCTCTGCGCGAATCCCGGGTGTCTTTGGGTTTTTGTGGACCGCACCAAAGGGAATGTGCGCCGCTGGTGCAACAATGATACCTGCGGCAATCGCGACCGCGTCCGCCGCTCGCGCGCCGCCCATAGAAGTTAGTACAGGAGTGGCATTGCGCCGCTTCGTTACGCCGCTCTACCGATCAGGCTTTCGAAACATCACCAGATAATCGTTGTCGGGCCAATCGTCAATGGTCTTCTCGACGACAAAGCCGACTGCCTTTAACTCGTCCACCAAGATTTTCTTCGGTATTCCATGGCCACCACGATTCGCGGGCACACCGGGCACAGGATCTGATTCGCTTAACGATTTTCGCGGAGCAAAATCGATCACCGCCAGCCGCCCGCCGGGTTTTAAGGAACGCATCAGGCTGGCATCTATTTCCGCGGGCGCTGTGAAGTGGTGGTAGACGTGCCGCAGAATGATGGCGTCGCAGCAATGATCGGGCAGCTTCGTTTCTTTCTCTGCCCCCGCAACGACAATTACATTGTCGAGCTTTCGGTGTTGCTTCTCTTTCTCCAGCTGATCTAGTTTCTGCTTGTCCAGCTCCGTCAAAAAAACTTTGCCACCCGAGCCAACCGTTGCCGCCGCCGCAAACCCAATGTCTCCCTCGCCCGCGCCCACATCCGCAATCACTTGCCCGGCTTTCCAATCCATCACCCGAGCCAGGCGGCGAATCTCGTCCCCGGAAATTGCGGAGGCAAAAGAGGCAAAAAGAGCCAACAGGAATGCGCCGCTAAAAATGGCTTTCCGCTTAAGCACACTCCACCTCATCAAAACGGATTTGTTATTCGAAGCCTGTCGAGAGACAGGCGAACATCACCTTGCGGCTTAGCTATTCTTCGTCCGAATCAACGACAAAAATTCGTCCCGCGTCTGCTTCTTTTCCCGGAATGCCCCCAGCATCGCGCTGGTCACGGCTTGACCGTGCTGCTTTTCCACGCCGCGCATCTGCATGCACAAATGGCGCGCTTCGATGATCACGCCCACGCCTTCCGGGCTGATCTTTTCGCAGATGGCGTCCGCAATCTGTCTGGTCATGCGTTCCTGAATCTGCAGCCGCCGCGCGTACATATTCACCAGGCGCGCGATCTTGCTCAAGCCCAGCACGCGCTTGCTTGGCAGATACGCCACGTGTGCCTTGCCGAAAAACGGAAGCAGATGGTGCTCGCACAGGCTGAAAAACTCGATGTCTTTCACCACCACCATCTGGTCGTAGTTCACGCTGAACGTCGCCCCGTTCAGCACGGTGTCCAGGTTCTGGTGATACCCGCTGGTGAGGAACTTCAGAGCTTTCTCATAGCGCTCCGGTGTCTTGCGCAGCCCTTCGCGCTCGGGGTCTTCGCCCACCAACTTGATGATCTTCCGCACCAGGTCGGTGATGCACTCCTTTTGCCCATCCGCTTTCGGCTCGTTCAGCAGAATCTCCGTTGGTTTGCTCACTGCCGTTGTTCCCCTTACTGGATCGTCTGGCGATCCTAAAATTCTTCTCCGGCGTATTCGAACGCGTTGTTGGAGGTCTCCTCAACACGCACGCACTCGAGCTTTGCCTTTGGAAAATGTTTCAGGCGCCGGTAAATCTCTTTACAAAGGTTCTCCGTGGTCGGCACGCTTTCGCGAAACGCCGCCACTTCCGCGTTCAACAACTTGTGGTCAAACGGTTCGAGCACTTCCCTCTCCACAAATCCGTCGAGGTCCACCAGGTTCGCAATCATCCCAGTTGCCGGGTCCACGTTGCCCGATACGCGCACTTCCACGGTGTAATTATGTCCATGGCCATACGGGTTGTTGCATTTGCCATAGACGCGTCGGTTTTCCTCGTCGCTCAGCTGGTCGCTGTGCAACCGGTGCGACGCCGAAAACTGGTAGCGCCGTCCCAGCTCGATTTTGAGCCCGTCGCTCACGCGCCTTGCGCTCCGTTCCGGTAGCATTCCGCGAACAGCTCCGGCGTCTCATACAGCCTCACTTTATACAGACGCCCCTTGCGGATTTTTGGCTCCAGCAGGTTCCAAATGACCCGCGCGATATTTTCGCAGGTGGGGATCTGGCCCTTCAATTCCTCCACTTCGTAGTTCAGGAATCTGTGATCCATACGCTGGGTGATTTCCCGGTCCAAAATCTCTTTGAGCTCCTTCAGGTCTAACACCATTCCGGTCACCGGGTCGGGCTCGCCCGCCACGGTCACTTCGAGCGTGTAGTTGTGCCCGTGGCCGTGCGGGTTATTGCATTTGCCGAAAATCCGTTTGTTCTCCTCGGCGCTTAACGCCGGGTTGTTATACAAGTGCGAAGCGGAAAACTCCAGTTTTCGCGTCAAATAGACCATTTTCTATCTATCCTTTAGATGCGTCTGGGGTTGGCAGGATACGCCCGTCCTTTCCATTCCACCCGGCCGTCCCGGTAGCTGCGGTACGATGCCCAGAGAACCCCCATAAAGATGAATTGTCCGGGGAATTGGTAGGCCAAAAGCGACACTGGAAACCCATTTTTGTAATATCCCCTGCCCCAGATAATTCCCAGGGACAACAGCAGTCCGGTTGCCCCGCCCCTCCCAATTCGGTCTGGGGAGATGAGTCCAGACGCAGCCACAAGAAGGGCCATAGCTTCGCAAAGGACCACCGCTGTTTCCCGGACCACGGAAATAAAGCTGCCACCCATCAGCGGGTAAAGGTTCTTCTTCCAGCCTTCCCACATCTCCGCGAACGACCGGTACATCCGCACGCGCACCATGCCCTTCCCGCTGCCGAACCAGAGGCGATGCCTTGCGCCCTTCACTCGGGCCGCCAGGGCTACATCCTCCAGGACCTCCCTCGCTACGCTCGCGTGACCGCCAACTGCTTCGTACACATCGCGCCGGATGAGCAGGAATTGTCCGTTTGCCGCAGCCGCCGGCGAATCCGGATCATTGATCTCGTTAAAGCGATAGTGGTTCCCCAGTCGTGTGTAGATATAGGGAAGCAGCGCCTTCTCATACCACGTCTCCATCACCTGTTCAGGAGAGAACGAAACCATGGCCGCGTTTTGCTGCTCTGCGATCTCGAGCGCCTTCGCCGCCGAGTCCATCTCATGCACCGCATCTGCGTCCGTGAACAGCAGCCACTCGCCGCGCGCTTCCTTCGCTCCGACCCACACGGCGTTGTTCTTCCCTACCCAGCCCGGAGGCAACTCCGCCGCTTCCAGCAACCGCACCTTGGGAAGTTCCGCTGTAAGACCCCGCACAATCTCTGCCGTGCGGTCCGCCGATTGGTCGTCTACCACCAGAACCTCGACGATCTCCACCTGCAGCGCCAACGACCGCACGCACGCCGCAATCACCCCCTCTTCATTGCGTGCGGGGACAATGGCGCTAACACATTCCCTTTTTGTTGTGCTGTGATGCATGACCGTCGCAAAATACCCTGATTTTCCGGCCTTTTCGGTGAGCGCGCTATCGGCTATTATAGCCTCATATGAACACGTTCCTTCGGAAAATCATGGCCTGGGGCAGCATGGGATTTGCTTTTGCCGTCCTGGCTTTCTTCACCCTTCCCCACTATCGGCAGGGCGAATCCTCTATCGCCGGAAAGACTGCCGAGGATATTCCGCTGGACCTGAACGGCAAGGCTTCGCACCTTTCCGACCTGCGCGGGAAAGTTGTCGTGCTGAACTACTGGGCTACCTGGTGCCCGCCCTGTGTGGAAGAAACCCCATCTCTGGTGGAACTGAACAAGCGCATCTCTTCGCGCAATGGCGTAGTTCTGGGCGTGAGCGTGGACGACGACGAGGCCGCCTACCACAAATTTATTCAGGACCACGGCGTCAACTACCTGGTCTCCCGCGATCCTTCCAAAAAATCGGCGCAAGATTATGGCACGGTGATGTATCCCGAAACCTATATCATCGACCGCCGGGGCAAAATCGCCCGCAAGGTCATCGGTCCCCAGGACTGGAACTCCGCCGAAATGACCGCCTACTTCGACGTCCTCCTCGGGCAAAACTAACGCAAGTAATACAGGCTTCAGCCCGTGATTAGTTTTTGGTTCTTAGTCTTTAGTTTCGCTTCTTGCCTCTCGCTTTTACCGACTTTCAGGCAGCCACTCCGCCGATTTCTCTACCTTGACTCCGGCCGCCCGCAACTCCCCAAGCACCTTCGGCGTGTCCTTGTCCTGCACCGCACGAATCAGATCTTCCAGCACGGCCGTCTCAAACTTTGCTTTCTGCGCATCCAGGGCCGTGGCACGCACACAATACTCTGTCGCAATCCCGGTCACACCCATGCGGGTGATTCCCTTTTCGTGTAACTCCTTTTCCAGCGACGTTTCGTCAAAGCCCGAATATCCCGCGCCACCCACGCCAACACCTTTGTGAATCACCACGTCACCCGCTTCCGCGCGCAGCGGCGGCATCAATTCCGCCCCCGCCTGCCCCGCTACACAATGTACCGGCCACGGCCCGCCGTTCGCTTGGAACGAGCTGTGTTGCTCCGGATGCCAATCTTGCGTAAAAACCACCAGCACCCCGCTTCGCCGCGCTTCCTCCACAAACTTCTTCAGCGGCTGCAGCAACGAAAGCGTATTCGTTGCGGCCAGTGCCCCGCCTGCGCAAAAATCCCGCTGCACATCCACCACGATCAGAGCCGATTTGGCCATGCGTAATCTCTCTTCTACGCCTCGTGATAATCCATCAACACCAAGCCCACCAAAATAAAACACACCGGCCAGACCCAGGCCAGATATTTCCGTACGCCATTTTCCGGCGGAAGACGCAGCTCCAGCCAGCGCGACCATCCTGCCAGAATCCCTAAGATTGCGAGCGGTGTGTGGCTCAGTTCGATCAGCATCTCCTGTTTGATGTTCGTCACAGCGTGCATGTGCGTCAGCAAAACCACGCCTCCGATGGCGCACACGCCGGGAAACACCAGCGCGGCCGCGTGCGATTCCACGCGGTTTGTCTCCACCATCCACTGAAACACCGCGAACAAAATAATCAGCACCACCGCCACACGATGTTGCAGCACATCCGCCTCGCGGAAGCTTCCCCAAAACCCGTTCGGCCCCAGCGGCCAGTTTTCCGGATCGGCGCGCAAAAATAGGAACACCGCCAGCCCCAGAAACATCAGCGGCCAGATCTTGGCCCACGAAAAATATTTGTTCCGCGAAAGCAGTGCCAGCAACCCCATCGCCAATACAATCAGACCTGCCCAATTGTGGTTATATTCGGACCACGCGATGTCCCCTGGCGTATCCGGGTGCCAGAACGATTGCCCCGGCAAGAATGCCGTGGGCACCTTGATTCCCGCGGCGATGGCCTTCCGCTTCATCTCCTTGCCCGATGGCGAAAGATCCGCGAGCGGGGGACTCTTCAATTGCGGCATCCGCGGCGCATAACGCACGGCAATTTCGTGCAGGCTCACGCGGTCCTCGGTTAAATCGGCACCGGGTGGTTGCGAAGTCAGCGAAGCTGCCGCCAGGATCACCGCCAACCCAATGCCAATCTCCACTTCGCCAAAGCGCGAAAGGCTGGTCGCTCCGGCCGTCGAAGCCGCGCCCGCTCGCTTCGCGATGTAGTAATTCGTGGCGCCCAGCAGGAGCAGGCATGCGAAGAGAACAATCTTCGTGCTGACCATGATGCCGTAGGCCGTGCCGTAAAGCGCATTCCAAGAGCCTACGTACACCAGAGTCATGCCTAGCCCCGCGAAAAAGAGCACCGCGACGCTGACTTGCGCGAGTCGTGAAAACCGCTGGCTGATGCGTACGCGGGCTTCCGGCTCCATGACTCGCCTCATGGCCAACAGCAGGTACGGCAAACCTCCGATCCATGCCGCCGTCGCCAGATAGTGCAGCGAAGTCAGCCCCATCAGTATCGTGCGGTCATCTATCCGCGAAAACGAGTGGCTGGTGACCACCGACGAGGTCACCACCACCAGCGCGGGAATGAGCGCCAAACTGCTGCCACTGTTCCGCAGACTTTCCGGCCAGAACAAAATCAACAGGGAAGCGCCGATAGCCACTACCCCTGCGATGGCGAAATTTGCGCTCAGCACTTCGGTGAAGGAAAGGTCGGTGGAATAGCGCAGCACCAACGCATTGACGAAGAGAAAGAATACTTGCGAAAGCGCCAGACCCAGCGCGCACCCACGAATGACTTTCCACGCGGGTTGTTTTAACGCTTGCGAGTCCGAGAACACGTTCGGCAGGACCACGGAGAGAAAGATCGTTCCACCAGCAACGATGGTCTGAAAACACAAAATCGCCGCGCGCAGCAGCACCACTAGAAATCCGAAGACGCCCAGCAGTTCAGCCATGCGTGTTTCTCACGCTGCCTTTACCGTGAACGGCACAATGCCCCGCGTGATGTGCCCATCGGGCGAGAGTACCTGCCACTGAATCTTGTATTCCCCCGGCGTCAGGCCCGTGGCCTTGGCGGCTAACGTGTCGGGGGTGGCCTGCTTCTCGAGTGTGAGATCCGTCAGGCTGCTGTCTGGACGCAGCAATTGCACCTTCGACCGCGTCGCGTCTACGCGCGAATTGTACTTCAAAATAATGGGCACGTCGGGCCCCGCCACTGTTGTATTTGCCGCGGGCGAACTCTCTTTCAAAATCGCGTGGCCTTCCGCCTGACGGCCGGTTGCCAGGTCAAACGCTGCCATCGCGGCTCCAGCCACCCCTCGCACAATCCAGATCCTTCGATCCATTCTCGCTTCTCTCCACACAAACTGTATTAACGCCTTTCTCCTCCTAATTACTATAGCAGCGCGCGAGATTCGCCCCAACCGCATTCGCGTGCCCAACGGATTTTTCGTCAAATTTGGAAACCAATTGCTAGTAGGAGGGGTCCTATTTTCTATCACTCATACCGCAACGCTTCCACCGGATCCAGTTTCGCCGCCTGCATCGCTGGCATCCAGCCGCTGAGGACACCCACTATAATCAGAATCATGCTGGAGAGCATCATTGTGGTCATCGAGAGCGTCAGGTGAATGTCTACCTTGCCCGAATCGTCCTCATACGCCGGGCCAAGGAATGGCAACGTACCGATCACGGAAGTCAGTACCGCGGAAAACAGCATCCCAATGGCGCCTGCCGCCAGAGTCAGTACCAACGCCTCCAGCAGGAATTGCCAGCGGATGTGCCACTTCCGCGCGCCCAGCGCCCGCCGCAAGCCGATCTCGCGCACGCGCTCTTCCACCGATACGAGCATGATGTTCATCACACCCACGCCGCCAATGGCCAGCGTCATCGAGCCGATCAGAAACAATAAGCCTTCGATTCCCAGTGTGATTCCGTCGAACACCGGCTTGAATTCCTGCCGCCCGTACATAGTGATGGCCCGCTTGTCACTTCCCGAAAAATGCTGGCGGCTGGCGATCGCGTTGCGGAATTGCTGCATCGCCGCAGCCTCAAATTGAGGGCCCACGGGCTCGAAGATCATCACGCTGGCGTAACGCGCGTCCCAAATGTCCGCCGCCGCGGTGTACGGAATAAACGCGGAGTTGTCGTCGCAGCTGAAATAGCAGCTGTCGGCGAACTTCATGTCCATGTCGCCGATCACCGTAAAGCGCACGCCGTTGATGCGCACGGTTTCCCCGACCGTGGGCGTCCCGCTAAACAGCTTCTTTCTCACGCGAGCGCCGAGAAATACCACGCGCCGCCTCTCCGCAATATCCTCCGCTGAAATCCACCTGCCTTCCGATGGGACTTCGTTGCGCATCTCGCCGTATTCGGGGAAAACGCCGCGAATGGCGGTATCGGACAGGCGCTCTTCGTGCGAGATCCCAAAGTTCTTCATGGTTTCCAGCGTCACCCGCTTCACCAGCGGTGACTGCGCCTTCACCCAATCCGCATCTTCCTGCTCGAACCTCACGGCTTTGCCTGCGCGCTCGCCTCCCGCTTGCTCGCTGGTCGTGCCCGGCCAGCAGACCACCGCTCCTTTGCCGAACACTTCGAAGGTATAGAGCAACACGCCGCGGAATCCGGAGCCATAACTGAGCAACAGCGTCACGGCCACGATGCCCCAGGAAATGCCGGTCATCGTCAGGAGGCTGCGTACGCGGTTGCGTCCCAGCGCCGTCCAAGCCTCCTTGAAGACCTCGATAAGCATCAACCACCAGCCTCGAAACGAAGTGCTTCGATCGGATCAACGGAAGCCGCGCGATTGGCAGGGTAAAGTGCCGAGAGAATTGCGATCAGTCCAAGCAAAGTAATCGTCAACAGGGCAAGCTGCCAACTTGCGTCCAGCCCGTCAAAATATGGAATCGCCGGAAGCAAATTCACTAGGCCGCACAAGCCATAGGAAATAATCAAGCCGGTCCCACCGCTCAGGACCACCATGATCACTGTCTCCAGGAAAAACTGTTTCAAGATTGACTCGCGCGTTGCTCCGAGTGCCTTGCGTACGCCAATCTCCCGTGTCCGTTCGCGCACGCTCACCAGCATTACGTTCATCACGCCCAGACCGCCCAGGAAAATCGTCGCCACGCCCACCGCGCCCATGAAGATTTCCATGCCCACAAAAATCATGCGGTTGGCCTGCGCGTTCTTCACCGTATCCCAGATACTGGCCGCCTCTTCGTCGCGGGAATCGAAATCGTGCAGGCGCCCCAGCGTCCGTCGAATCTGCCGCACACATGCTGGATGCTTTTCGAGCGACCACGGCGCCGCAAGCAGTCGGCTCACGGAATGCTCCAAGGCCGGCGGCTTGTTCGGAAAATCCCTCTTCATCGCGTTGAACGGAATAAAAATCTTCCGCACATCCACTCCGTTGTAGTCAGAATTCTGATCCTTGGCCTTCATCACGCCGATGACCGTGTAAGGAATCGCGTTTAGTTCAATGGTCTGCCCGAGCGCGTCGCGGTCGGCAAAGAGCTGCTTCTTCGTATCACTGCCCAGGAACGCCACGCGGCGCCCCTGCTCGTTGTCCTCGTTGTTGTAAAAGCGCCCCTGCGCCACTTCGATGCTGCGAATTTCCGTGAACGGCGGCAGCGATCCCGTCGTATTCACCTCTCCACTGTTGAACGCACTGTGCACCTTCAGATCGTTGTCGAGTTCCGGCATTACGTATTTGCACGCGGGGGCTTCAGCGGCCACGGTCTTGTAGTCGTCTTCCATCCAGTAAACGACACGCCCCGACCGCGTTCCTCCGGCCTGCATGCTGGTGCGGCCGGAAAACACGATCATCACGTCTTTCCCAAAATGTTCCTGTTGTTTCTGGATACCGCGGCCCAGGCCTTCTCCGGCTGCGACCATTAAGGTGATGGAGATGATTCCCCAGGCGATGCCGAACATCGTCAGCAGCGTCCGCCGCTTGTGCGCCCACAGCGTCGCCAACGTGTCCCGCAAAAGGTCGCGAAACGTCATAGGAGCCTCGCTATTGCAGGACTACCTGCTGCTTTTCGCTCAGTCCGGCGGTAATTTCTGTCTTCACACCGTTCGAAATTCCCAGTTGCACAGGAACCTTTTTCTTGCCGTTCTCCGCTTTCGGGTCGGGAATCTCCACCGATGCTTTGCGTTCCTTGTCGTAAATGAGCGCCGCCTCCGGTACCATCAGCACGTTTTTCTTTTCTTCCAGCAGGATTTCCGCGTTGGCGCTCATGTTGGCTTTTAGCTCGCCTGTGGGATTCGAAATCGAGACGCGCACCTCAAACGTCGTCACGTTGTCCTTTTCCTTACCGAAAGGAGAAATGCGCGTCACCTTGCCGATAAATTTTTTGTCTTTAAACGATTCCACCACGATCCTCGCGGCTTGCCCCAAATACACTTTGCCAATGTCTGCTTCATCCACCTTGCCCTGTACGTATACCTCGCTCGTGTCCCCAAGCGTCATGATTAGCGTCGCTTGCGAGCCCAGAATCAGGATCGAGCTGACCCCATCCCCTACACTGACGTCCCGCGACAACACCAACCCGTCGATCGGGCTTATGAGCGTCGAGTTCCGCAAATCTTCTTCTGCGTTTTCCAGCGCAGCCTTGGCCTGTGCTACCTGCGCCTCCGCCTTGGCGATTTCTGCGCGCGACACGATCAGGTTGCGTTGCGCACTTATCTGTTTATTCAGCGCCAGCTGATAGTTTTTCTGCGCATCCTCCACAACGCTCTTCGCCATCACGCCGTCTTTGTACATCTGTTCCGCCCGTTCCATGTTGAGCTTCAGGAACGGCACGTCGGGACCTTCAGCATCCACCTTGTTCCGCTCCATGGTGGCTACTGCCGAATCCTTCGCCGCTTGCGCAGCCTGGAAATTTGCATGCGCTTCGCGCACTACCGCTTCTAGTTGCACCTTATCCAGTTCGCAGAGCACCTGGCCCTTCTTCACTTGGTCGTCGTAGTCTACATAGAGCTTTTTCACCATGCCGCTGGCTTTGGATTTCACTTCCACTTTGGAGAGGGGCTGAATCTTTCCAGTGGCCACCACGACGCGGGCCAGATCGCCGCGTTCGGCCGCGGCCAGTTTCGAAGGATCAATTTCGTGGTTTGGCCGCAGGGCCGCGAATACCCCGTAGCCGCCACCAATCACAATCAGGGCCGTCAGGCTGCCGATGATGATGCGCCGGCGCCGCTTCTTGGCCGCCTTTCCGTTTGTTAACCCATTGCCACTGCTGGACATAACCGACCCCCAGGGTGCGTTTCACTCGGGCTGCTGCTAAGAAATACGCAGTCGTGGTCAAAATGTTCCCGTTCCTGGAGAAATAGACGTCTGAGGGATGCTCGCCGTCAGTCTTTGCGAATCGGGCAAGGTAGCAATGCCTTCGAAAGCGGGGTTCCTAGAGTCCTGTCCGCCGTAACCTGAGCGCATTGCTAATCACGGACACCGAACTGAAACTCATCGCGGCGCTGGCTATCATTGGGCTCAGCAACCAGTGCAGCACCGGGAAGAACACGCCCGCCGCAATCGGAATCCCCAACAGGTTGTACACAAATGCAAACGCCAGATTCTGCTTGATGTTCTTCACCGTGGCCCGCGAAAGCCGCCGCGCCCGCACAATTCCCCGCAGGTCACCCTTTACCAGTGTGATCCCAGCATTCTCCATGGCAATGTCTGTCCCGGTGCCCATGGCAATTCCTACATCGGCGAGGGCCAGAGCGGGAGCATCATTGATCCCATCTCCCGCCATCGCCACCACGCGCCCTTCCTTCTTCAGCCGCTCGATCACCGCCGCTTTCTGGTCTGGCTTAACCTCGGACTCAATCTCTGTCAGGCCTAGCTGATTCGCAATCGCTAGTGCCGAGCCAGCGTTATCGCCAGTGAGCATGACCAAGCGCAACCCCTCGGATCGCAAATCGGCAATGGCCTCCGGCGTCGAGGCCTTCAATTCATCCCACACGCTCAAAACCCCCGCCGTCTTCCCGTCCACCGCCACGAAGATTGACGTGGCCAAGGGTGCGCCCTCGGGATTTCGCGCGACAGCCATTCCAAAATTTATGGCAATTCCTTGCTCCTCGAGAAACCTCGCCGTCCCCGCTACGACATCCTTGCCTAGGACACGTCCCTTGACTCCTCCTCCCGCGGTCGCACAGAACTCCTCCACTGGTGCCAACGGCATTTTGCGCTCCTCCGCTCCTTTGACAATCGCACGGGCCAGTGGGTGCTCGCTGGCTCGTTCAACGCTTGCAGCCAGCGAAAGCATTGCACTTTCGCTTAGTGTGCCCCCTGGCGCAATCTGAACTCCCACCAGGCGCGGCATTCCTTCCGTCAGCGTCCCGGTCTTGTCCAGCACCAGCGTGTCTACGCGGGCTAACGTCTCTAGTGCTTCCGCATTCCGCACCAGCACACCGGCGGTCGCTCCGCGGCCCACGGCCACCATGATGGACATTGGCGTCGCCAATCCCAAGGCGCAAGGGCAGGCAATAATCAGCACAGATACGGCGGCAATCAACGCATGCGCGAATCGCGGCTCCGGACCGAAAATCGCCCAGCCCGCAAACCCCATCACCGCAGCCGCCACCACACCCGGCACAAAGTAGCCTGCCACTTTATCCGCAAGCCGCTGCATCGGCGCGCGGCTTCGTTGCGCCTCGCTTACCAGCTTCACAATGCGCGCCAGCAGCGTCTCGCTACCCACGCGCTCCGCCACCATCGTAAAACTTCCACTGGCGTTCAGCGTTCCGCCGGTCACTTTGTCGCCGGGTTGTTTATCCACTGGCAACGGTTCGCCAGTCACCATCGATTCGTCCACGGCACTTGCGCCTTCGCGCACCGTGCCATCCACCGGCACGCGTTCGCCCGGCCGCACCCGCAGCAAATCGCCCTGTTTCACCTGCTCGAGCGGAACATCTCGGTCCCCGCCCGCTGCCACCAGGTGCGCCGTCCGCGGCGCAAGGTGCAACAACTCGCGAATCGCGCCGCTGGTCCGTTGCCGCGCGCGCAACTCCAGGACCTGCCCCAGCAGCACCAGCGTGGTGATGACCGCCGCCGCTTCGAAATACACGGAGACTTCTCCGTGCAGGTCGCGAAATGATTCTGGAAAAAATTGTGGGAACAGCGTTGCTGTCAAGCTGTACAAATACGCCGCCCCAGTCCCCAGTCCGATCAGCGTGAACATGTTCGGGCTGCGATTTATCAGCGAATTCCAAAAGCGCTCGAAAAACGGCCAGCCGCCCCACAACACAACCGGCGAAGCCAGCAACAACTCGATTCCATCTTTCACGCCGGGCGCCATCTGCAGGCCCAGGGACTCGCCAAACATCGAAAGCACCAGCACAGGGAGCGAAAGCGCCGCTCCCACCCTTAATCGCTTGCGCATGGACTCGTATTCGGGATCGGCCTGCTCTTCTACCAAGATGTCCATCGGCTCCAGCGCCATCCCACACTTCGGACACGTCCCCGGACCGGTCTGCACAATTTCCGGGTCCATTGGGCAGATGTAACGAATGTTTTTCGCACCAGCCGGCACCGCAGGGGAAGCGTCATGGCTTCTGGAGGTCTCCATCCCACTTGTTCCTGGCGCCAGCAGAAATTTTTCCGGGTCCTTCTGAAATCGCTCCGCACAATGGGTCGAGCAAAAATGGTAAGGCTTTCCCCCGTGCTCGACTTTCCCCGCTGCCTTTTGCGGGTCCACCATCATTCCGCAGACCGGATCCTTTACCCGCGGCTCGGAGGCCAGGATCGGCAGCGAAGCCATACCTGGCTTTGGCACTACGGCAATTTGCACAACGCCCGCGGCTTTTCTTTGCCCGCTCCCTGCACCTGCGGCGAGATATCTTTCCGGCGACTCCTCAAATTTCCGTGCGCAGCCTCGGCTGCAAAAGTAATAGCTCTTCCCTCCCTGCTTGATCTTCGCCCCAGGCTTCTCTGGATCAACGTTCATTCCGCAAACTGGATCCCGCTCCATTCTGTTCCCTCTTCTTGGCGTTCTCTGTGTCTCTGCGTTCAAACTCCTTATCGCAAATGCTTGTAAATCAGCTCTAGCAGCTCGTCATACATCGCGGCGGCGTCCTGCGGCTTCCCGCTGTCGATGGCTTTCGTTGCGCAGTGCTGTAGGTGATTCTTCATCAGGTTGCGACCCACGCCTCTTAGGGCCTCCTGCACCGACGCCATCTGCACGAGGATGTCGGCACAATAACGGTCCGCTTCGACCATCTTCTGCAGCCCGCGAATCTGCCCTTCGATCCGCCGCAGGCGGTTCAGGTTCGCGGCCTTCAACTCGGGGTCCACTCCCGCTGCCTTCCGTATCTTGGCCATCTGCTCCTAATACCCCCTGGCCCTATTTATACCTCTACCCCCTATCCAGCGTCAAGCGCGGCTGCGATTGGCCGGGCGGGGGCGATCCGCTTCCTGTTCTTCGGCCGCTGCTATCTGCTTGCCTCGCAATTTCTTGTTTCGCCACTCACAGCCGGCCACTGCTATACTCTCCTCTATGACATTACTCGAAATCAGCTACGAACTCCTCGCTCCCCTCAGCTACGAGCAGCTTCAGCGTCTCGGCGAATTCGCCAATCTCTACGGCCTGCGGCGCTTCCACGTTGACGACGACACCCGCCGCCTCACTTTTGAATACGACGCGTCGCGCCTCCGCGAAACTCAGGTGCTCCACGCGCTAGGCCAGGCCGGCATTCCCATCAAGCAAAAGCTGGGTCCCGAGCAGACCTCCGATCCGTTGCCCGTCGAAAAGGCTTCCTTGCCCAGGTAGAGCATTGATTTGTGGCACAGGCACTCCCGCCTGCGCAGCTTCGCAAATCGCACCCCCTCAGCCGCAAGTCTGGAATTTCAATTCAGAGGGGATCCTGCGTAGACGCACCGGTCAATACCGGTCGAAATCAAAGCAAGCGGGTAATAAGGATTCGGGCCTCAAAAAAATAGGGCCCCCGCTTGGGATCGGGGGCCCGGAAGGCCCTTTTCAGATGCCAGTGTCGTTTTCCCACGGGCGCGTGGGGTCATCCATCCTAGCTTCGGAGGCAGGTGATATAACGATTCGCCAAACCGGCAAGTAAACCCCTTCCCCCTCACTTGCCAATCTGAGGGCCTCGTCTCTGAAGCGCGCCCACGCAGGAACGATCCCACTATCGAATTGTCAGAAATCATTCAGTAACTTATAGTTAGCTCACCTGTCCGAAACACTGCAAGTAGCAAAATCGTTTTCGTACCATAACCCAAGTAATACAACTGCCGCGCCATAGGTTTTTCTTCGTTTCTGTTTGAAACTCTACCCATGCACTCATCGCTCCTGCGCCGTCTTCGCCGCCTCATCATTTGGGCTACGTTGGACCTGGCTCTGTTTGCCGGGGCTCTCGCTCTTTCTACCTCCGCGGACACGCCGGGTGCCTTCCGCAAGGAGTCTGCCAGTGGCTGCTATTGTCATTGCGCGCAATCCAAAACTAGCGCGGGCTGCACCAAAATGTGCGAGCTTCCCAAGTATGCGTCCCGCTGGTATGCGGTAAGCTGCGCCAAGGCTCGTGCCCAGGCGCCTGCCGTCACTCCCGGCGCCGGCCCGCACTATCCGCGCACTCCCCGCGCTGAGCGCGCCAGCAACTAATCCGCGAACGGCACCTCGCCCATCAATTTGGCGAAAATCTCGGGCACCTCAAACACCGCGCGATTCTCCAGCACGCCCACGTTTTTCCGGAACTCCGCCAAGGTTGCGGGTTCCAGCATCCGTCTCACACCGCCCACAATCTCCCGGAAATTTCGTAGCACAATTCCCACTCTTTTTTCTTTCACCCATTCCGTGTTGTAGCGCTCCTGCGGCAAGGTCCATGCATTGCATTCCAGAACCACCGGCAGCTTCCGCATCATCGCTTCGGCCACGCTGCCCGGCCCTGGCTTGCCGATCAGGAAGTCGGCCGCGCGCATCAGCCGGTGCACTTCTTTCGTGAATCCCACAATGTGCAGCGGCAGCGTCCATTTCCGGGTGCGCAGCGCTTCAGCGAGTTTTTCGTTGCGCCCGCAAATCACGATCAATTGCAGCGGCAAACCCGCGGCGTCCAGGTCGCGCACGATTTCGTAAATCACTTTCGAGCCGAACCCGCCGAACAAAACCATGCCGGTGGTCATATCGGGCCGCAGGCGCAACTCCTGACGCAGCGCCAGGGGATCGGCATTGTCCGGCACATAAAAATCTGGGCGCAGGATCATCCCTGAAGTCTGGAAAATATGCCTCGCATCTTTCCCCAGCGCCCGTGCCTGCTCCACGGCTTTTTCCGAGCCACAAATCACGGACTGGTTTTTGTTCGCTTCGATCCAGAAGTGCGGCGGAAAATCCGCGATATCGGTAATCAGTGTGGCAAACGGCTTTTCCGGCTGCGCCAGCTTCCAGGCTTCGGCAATCTCCCGGTTAAAGTGGGGAATCACCGACACCAGCAAGTCGGCTTGGCTCTTTCGGAAATGCTCCGCGAGCAGTTTCACCAGCGGCTCATGAAACAGCCGGATCGTCGCCTGCAACACACGCAGCAACTGCGTCGCCCCAAGCGTCCAGCCATTGCGCAGCAGCGTGTTGTACTGCTCCTGGATGCGGATGCCGCTCAGTTTGCGCAGAACGTCCAAGCGGTCCGTAAGCTCCTGAAACTGGGTTAGTTCCACCTGCCATCCGCGATTTTGTTGAGCAATGACCGTTTGCAGCGCTACCGCCGCGTTCCGATGACCACCGCCGGCGTCGTGGAAAAGCACCTGGATTTTCTTCATCGGGCAAGCATTGTTCCACAGCAATGTGAATATTCCACTAAAAACGCAAGGCACGCTCCATGCCATGTGGAAAACTCTGAAAGTCCATTGTGTTCAATTAGTTCCATCCTAACTTTCATGGGCAATTCGCGCCTGTTTTATGCGCTGTTCATATCTCGCATCTAACCTTTTAACATGCGTTGCGACCTTCATGTGCATTCGACTGCTTCTGGGATGTGCGACACCCCGGGACTTAGCCGGATTTGCAAGGAGTCCTACAACGACCCCGCCGAGGTCTACCGCCGCTGCAAACGCCTCGGCATGTCCATCGTTACCCTGACCGACCACGATTCCATTGACGCCGCGGAAGTGCTCCGTAAGCACCCAGACTTCTTCCTCAGCGAGGAAGTGACCGTGAGCTTGCCGACTGGCACCACCATGCACCTCGGCGTTTACGGAATCACCGAACGCGATCACGCGGAAATTCAGCGCCGGCGCAACGATTTTATCGCGCTGCTGATGTACCTCACCGAGCGTAAGATTTTCTTCAGCGCCAATCACATCTTCTCCAGCCTCACCGGCCGCCGCGACGTGGAAGACTTCAACTGGTTCGCTTCCTACGTGCCCGCATTTGAAGTGCGCAACGGCCAGATGTGCAAGCAGGCGAACGAACAGGCGCAGCAGATCGCAACGAAACTTGGCAAGGCCGGCGTGGCGGGCAGCGACTCGCACACGCTCGCCGGCGTCGCGCTTACCTACACGGAGGTTCCCGGAGCGCGCACGGTCGAGGAATTTTTCACCGGTCTGCGCAACGGCCGCAGCGTCATTCACGGCCAGGACGGCAGCTTCGTGAAAATCACATTGGATATTTTCAGTTTTGCGGGCTGCCTGCTGAAGGAGAACCCCTTGGCCGCCGCCCTTCTGCCGCTTACGCCGTTTATTCCGGCGGTTACCGGCTTTCACTGGCTAAACGAGATTCGTTTCTGCAAGCAATGGACCGCGCGCCTCGCCCGCGAGGAAAAGTCGCCGCGCATGCTGTGGGACGTCGATGCCGGCTTCGAAGCCAACTGGGCGAGTTAGGAGCATCCATGGCTCTGACAAAAACCGTCTGGGGACACATCCAAAACCGCGACCACCGCGTGATGCGCCGCGTCAATCGCTGGAAGGCGCCGCGCTGGATTCGCTACTGGATGATTGCGGCCACGCGCATTGGCGACGGCTGGCTCTGGTATAGCTTGGGTATCATGCTGTTGCTCTTCGGCGGGCCGCAGCGTTTCGCCGCCGTAGGCGCAGCGGGCGCAGCCGCTATCACCGACATTTTCGTTTTCAAGGCACTCAAGAGAATCAGCCGGCGCGAGCGGCCTTGCCAACTCGAGCCGCATTGCTGGTCGCGGGTGCTTCCGCCGGATCGGTTTTCGTTTCCGTCCGGCCACACCATGACAGCGTTTTCGATCGCCCTGGTAATCAGCTTCTACTATCCCGGCATGGAAGGCACGCTTTACTTCCTGGCCGCCAGCATCGCCGTTTCTCGCATCATCCTCGGCATGCACTTCCTGAGCGACGTGCTCGCCGGCGCCGTCCTCGGTTCCGGCCTCGGCCTCGCCGCCATCGTCGTCTTCGCCTCTTACGGCCTGGCTTAAGGCAATGCGAGGGCGCCACACCCTGTTTTTCAGGGTGCGGGTTTTCTCTGCGCCCTCTGCGTAAAATCCTCTCTTCCGCCTGCGCTACACTCTCCTTGCTCATGACTCCGTCCGCCCAAACAAGGGCGCTTCTGGAAATCGCCGTCGCCTTCCTCGAACGCGCCATCGCTGCGGAACGCGCCGGCGCGCGTCGCCTCGAACTTTGTGATGGTCTGGATCTCGGCGGCCTCACTCCCAGCCTCAATGTGGTCCGGCGGGTGCGCTCTGCCGTGCGGATTCCTATCCATGTCATGGTGCGCCCCCGAGTTGGAAATTTCATCTACGATCGGCATGAATTTTTGCAAATGAAGAAAGATATCGCAGCGCTACGCAATGAAGGCATACAGGGCGTCGTCACCGGCGTTCTTCTACCGGACCATTCCGTGGATGTTCCCCGCACGCGGGAACTCGTAACACTCGCGGCGCCTGTTGAGGTCACCTTTCACCGCGCCTTCGACGAAACTCCGGACCTCGCCGTCGCGGTCGAAGACGTCATCCTGACGGGTGCGCACCGCATCCTTACCTCCGGCGGCGCTTCGAACGCCACAGAAGGCTCCGCGTTGCTCTGCAAGTTAATCCGGCAGGCTCGCGGGCGCATCACCATTCTCCCGGGCGGTGGAATCCACCCCGGAAATCTCGCCGAGCTCATCCGCGCGACCGGCGCCTGCGAAATTCATACCGGGCTAGGCACCGTTCTACCTTACAACAGCGCAGACATGGCTATTTTCGAATCCGCGATGCGCGACTGCCTCGCAAACCTCACTCGGTAGCGCCGCCATCGTGGCAGCAACTCTGGTCCAAGAAGAAAGGGCGCACTCTCGTGCGCCCCTATGAAAATACTGAAACTGTAAGAGTTATCTACGCCTTCTGGGCTTGCCGACGCAGGAAGGTCGGCACGTCCAGATCGTCCTTGGGCACTTCCGGCGCGACTTCGCGCACATTCTGCGCCACCTGGTGCACCACACTAGGCGGCGCCTGCGACAATTCCTGCTGAACCGGCATCTCGCGCCCCGCCTTCCACGTCTTCGGCAGCACCGACTGCCGCTGCTGCGCCTGCTTCTTCGCGCCTTCCTTGAAACCCGCGGCAATCACGGTGATCTTCACCGAGTCCTTCATGTTGTCGTCCATCACCGCACCGAAAATAATGTTGGCGTTTTCGTGTGCCGCCTTCTGAATGACGCTCGAAGCCTCATGCACTTCATGTAGCGAAAGCGAAGAGCTGCCGCAAATGTTGATCAGGATGCCCTGAGCGCCCTGAATGGAGTTGTCTTCCAGCAACGGACTGGAAATGGCGCGGTTCGCCGCATCGACAGCGCGATTCTGGCCGCTCGCTACTGCCGTGCCCATCACCGCGTAGCCCTGCCCATGCATTATGGTCTTTACGTCGGCGAAATCGCGATTAATGATGCCGGGAACGGTGATGATGTCTGAAATGCCTTGTACGGCCTGACGCAAGATGTCGTCGGCGATCCGGAAGGCGTCGAACAAGCTGGTGCCGCGTTCCAGAGTCGCCAGCAAACGTTCGTTGGGAATGGTGATGACAGTGTCCACGCATTCCTTGAGTTCCGCCAGTCCGCGGTCCGCCTGCTGCAGGCGTTTGCGGCCTT
>DATFSI010000074.1:0-34698 GCA_035262705.1 Candidatus Acidiferrum sp.
ACCGCTTGCGGAAGTCCGCTTGCAAGCCTCCGGTCTTTCGGACTTGATTACGCACATCGTCACGGCCAGCGATGTCCGGCGGGGCAAACCGGACCCCGAACCTTATCAAAAAGGCGCCGCTCTTCTGCGGCTTCCTCCCGCCGATTGCGTGGTTATCGAGGACGCCGCCTCCGGCACGCGTGCCGCCAAGACGGCCGGCGCGCGCGTTCTTGGCGTCCGCACCACCAGCGAAGACTCCGCGCTGCTCGCCGCGGGCGCCGACTGGATCGCCAACGATTGCGCTTCCCTTCATTGCACGCTTTCGAATCCCGGCCGCGAACTTCTCATCGAAGTTCCGGACCGCGAAGTTCCATCACTACCCAAAATGAGCTGAAAGGCGTCAAACCGTCTAAACTCGTGGAATGCTTTTGCAATCTTCAAGGAGAATTTGCGCATGATCCGCACGCTTCGCCTGGCCCTGCTGTGCACCGCCGCCTTCGCTCTGGTTCTGTCGGCCGCTCCCGCCTTCGCTCAGGAAAAGGAGGCAAAACCTAATGAAAGGCCTGCGGAAACACCCGCGCCACCTCCCAAGGAAGAATCCTCCGTCACAGACCACTCCATCAAAATCGCGGGCCAGACCATCCCTTACAAGGCCATCGTCGGCAGCCTCGTGCTGAAAAACGAAAAGGACGAGCCGGCTGCCCTCATCTTCTACACTTCTTACATTCGCTCCGACGCAAAAGATGTTTCTCAGCGGCCCATCGCTTTTCTCTATAACGGCGGCCCGGGCTCATCTTCCATCTGGCTGCACATGGGCTCCTTCAGCCCAAAGCGCGTCGCCACGATCAATGCCGGCGTCACTCCTCCTGCTCCCTACAAGCTCGAAGACAATCCCAACTGCCTGCTCGACAAAGCCGACCTTGTTTTCATCGATCCCGTCGGCACCGGCTTCAGCCACGCCGTCGGCAAGGCGCAGGACAAGGATTTCTGGGGTGTGGACCAGGACGCCCGCTCTCTTGCGCAATTCGTGCAGGCCTTCGTCAGCCGCAATAACCGCTGGAACTCTCCCAAATTCCTCATCGGAGAAAGCTACGGCACGTTCCGCAATGCCGTGCTCGCCAACGTTTTGCAAAACCGCTACCACCTGTATCTCAACGGCCTGGTGATGATTTCCTCAGTCTGGGACCTCGGCACGATTTCCTTTTTCCCTGGCCAGGATCTTTCTTACATCCTGTATCTCCCGAGTTACGCGGCCACCGCCTGGTATCACAAAGTGGTCGCCGATCGTCCCGATAGCCTCAGCGCTTTTCTCGATGACGCGACGAAATTCGCCAAGGGCGAGTACGCGACCGCCCTGCTGAAGGGCAGTACCCTTTCCGACGCTGAAAAACTCGCCGTGGCCAGGAAATATGCGCGCTTCACGGGCCTCAGCGAAGACTATGTCCTGAAATCCGATCTCCGCGTGAAGCTCTTTCAATTCATGCAGGAGCTCCAGCGCAGCCGCGGCCTCACCACCGGCCGCCTCGACGCCCGCTTCTCCGGCCCCACCTACAATCTCATCAGCGACTCCGCGGATTACGATCCCCAGGAAACCGCCATCAGCGGCGCTTTTGTGGCGGCCTTCAATCAATACGTGCGCGAGGAGCTCAAGTACAATCCCGACCGCGAATACCACGCTACCGCCCAGTTCGGCGAAACCCACTGGGATTGGAAGCATGCCGCTGGCGAAGGCGCCTTCTTCCCGGGCTCACCCAACGCGATGCTCGATCTTGCCAACGTCATGATCACCAACACGCATCTTCAAGTGGAAGTAGAAGACGGCATTTACGACCTGGCCACGCCGTTCAGCGAATCAGCCTTTGCCACCGAGCATCTTGGCTTGCCGGCGAACCTCCAGAAGAACATCCACCACAAGACCTATGAAGCCGGCCACATGATGTACTTGCGCGACGAAGACCTCGCCAAGCTCAAAGCCAACGTCGCCGCTTTCCTCGACTCCGCCTCCAAACCCTGACGACGCTCGATCCTTCCGCCGGCCCGCTCCCGGTTAAAATGGCGTCCACCTGCCTAGTAACTAACTGGCACGACCTGTACTTCGGTTTCTTCCCAAACCCTACCCTTCTATTCTTAGAATATTTTCATGAGGCTGCCTGCTTCGGCAGACGGCCCCAAATCCAGCTTCAGTTCGACCTAAATAACCCGCGCCCCAGGGGACCCTATGTCTACAACACCTCCCGTTGCTCCGACGACTCCGTCCACGCCATCCGCCCAGGCGCCTCCGCGCACCTTCCAGGTGCCGCAACTCATCACCGCGATGCTGAAATCGGGCGAGCACGTCAGCGACTTGATCTTTTCTCCAGGCCGCGCGCCGCAGATCGAGGTCAGCGGCAAGCTTGTGGAGTTGCGCTTCAAGGGACTCGAGCGCCTCGTTCCCGACGACACGCAACAAATCGCCAAGGTGCTCATGGCCAAAAATGAGCACGCCGGCGCAAAGCTTGAGAAGGAAGGTTCCGCGGACCTTTCTTACGGCCTTGAAGGGGTGGCCCGTTTTCGCGTCAACGTCTTCCGCCAGCGCGGCACCTGCGCGATTGTGATGCGCGTGATTCCCGATCACATTCCCAGCTTCGAGGATTTGAAGCTTCCTCAGCAGGTCGCTGAAGTCTGCAATCTGAAAAACGGCATCGTGCTGGTCACCGGCCCCACGGGTTCCGGCAAGTCCTCCACCCTTGCCGCCATCATCGACAAGATGAATGAAGAAAAGCCGATGCACATCCTCACCATCGAGGATCCCATCGAATTCCTGCATCGCCACAAAAAGGCCACCATCCACCAGCGCGAACTCCACAGCGATACGCCCACCTTCGCACTGGCCCTGCGTGGCGCTCTTCGTCAGGCTCCCAAAGTCATCCTCGTCGGCGAAATGCGCGACCGCGAAACCATGGAAATTGCCCTCGAAGCCTCCGAAACCGGCCACCTGGTCCTTTCCACCTTGCACACCACGGACGCCGCCAAGACTGTCGAGCGCATCATCGGCGCGTTCCCCATGGAAGATCAGCAGGGCATTCGCAATCGGCTCTCAAAGGCTTTCCGTTATATCCTTTCCCAGCGCCTGCTTCCCCGTCTGGACGGCAAGGGCCGCATCGCCGTCATTGAAATTCTCAAGTCCACCATGCGCACCCGCGAGTACATCGAAAAAGGCGAATCCGAAGGCAAGAGCCTGCTCGACGCCATGCGTGACGGCTCCAACGACGGTATGCAGCACTTTGACGCTGAAATCGAAAAACTGATCCGCGGCGGCGTCATTGATGTGGACACCGGCCTCACCTATGCCACCAATGCCGGAAACTTACGCCTGGAAATCACTGACTTCCTCGAAGAACAGTCGCGCAAACGGCCTCGTCCCGCTGCCGCCAGCAGCGAACCCGAACTCGAAATCACTCGCTAATTTTTGGTTTACAAAAATCTGGGTACCGAACGTTTACTCAGAGCAAAGGCAAAGGCTCTCTTCTTGCGCGCAGGATTTTTGCCATTGCATAACTCTCTTCGCGTCACGGAAGACGGGGCACGCATTCTGCCTTTCCACCAGTCACCACACTTGCTTTTTCCCGCCACCAACGTATGATTGCCGCGTCGCTCCAACTTGAGACCAACCTTGTCCACATCCTCAGTGTCTGACGCCATCGACTCCTCTTCCGATCGTCTCTCCCCTCGCAGGGAAAAAGGAAAGCTTCTGAAAGTGCTCGGCGTCGGCTTCGGCATCGCAGTTGCCGTCGGCAATTCCATTTCCGTGGGCATTGTCCGTACTCCTGGCGACATCGCCGCGCGTTTGCCCAATGGCTGGCTCTTTATTGCTGTCTGGATTGGTGGCGCATTGTACGCGCTCGTCAGCGCTTTCCAACTTGCCGAACTCGGAACACTCATTCCTTCCAGCGGTGGCCAGTACAATTTCTCCCGGCGCGCTCTTGGCGATTACGCCGGTTTCATCGTCGGCTGGAGTGACTGGATCTCCACCTGCGGCACCACAGGTGCCGTTGGCATCGTCTTCGGCGAGTACTCCGCGCATCTCTTTCCCGTTCTCGGCACAGCTCTCCGCATCAAAATCACCGGCGTCGCTGTTATCGTGCTCTTCGCGTTGCTGCAATGGAAAAGCATCAGCATGGGTAGCAAAGTGCAAAACCTCAGCACGCTGCTGAAGGGACTCGTCTTTTTCGTTATGGTCGCGGCGTGTTTCACCATGGGACACGGAGCTCACGCGGAGACACTGAGCGCTCCGGCCGTTGCCGTCCCCGTTGGAGCAGCCCTAGTCACCAGCCTTCTTCTCGGCATGCAGGCCACGATTTACACCTATGATGGCTGGGACGGCGTAATTTATTTTGGCGACGAAATGAAAAATCCCGGCTACCTGATTCCGCGCGCGATTTTTGCCAGTCTCGCCTCGCTCTTTGTCATCTACTTGCTCATCAATGCCGCGGTTCTTTATGTGCTGCCCATGAATCAGATTGCCGGCAACGACTTTTCTCTCGGCCTTGCCGCCGAGCGAGTCTTCGGCCGCTATGGCGACACCGTCTTCCGCTCGATCATGGTCATCGCACTGTTTAGTTCCGTGAACGCCTTGCACTTGATGGGCGCGCGTGTTCTTTACGCGATGAGCCGCGACCGCCTCTTCTTTCCCCAGGTCGCCCGCATCAACCAGGGCGGCACACCCACCGTGGCTCTTTTCCTGAGCGCGCTGGTCGGCGTGATCTTCGCCATCGGCAAATTCGAACGCGTCATCGCCATGCTGGCCTTCTTTTTCGTTACCAACTACATGCTCTCGTTTCTTTCCCTGTTCGTCCTGCGCATTCGCGACCCGCAAGCCCAGCGGCCGTATCGCGCCTGGGGCTATCCCTGGACCACCGCCCTCGCGCTCCTCGGCTCCGTGGCCTTCCTCATCGAAGCCGTCCGCGAAGACCGCGCCAACAGCCTCCTCACCCTGATCGGCCTCGCCCTCAGCTATCCCGTCTACCGCGTCCTGAAAATGGTCTCCCGCCGCCCGCGCCCCGAGCCTATATAGCGGCCACACGAACTCCCTAAAATTCCATTTCATGGCGCGTTCGAGGAGCGTTCACCACTGGCCAATGATGCGTAAGCCCGAGAATGATCGGAACCGTAACTACCAAAGAAAATGTTGACAGCAGAAGCACGGATGCCGCTTCAGATTCGGAGGGCTTAAATCGAGCCGCGAAGAGCACAACAACGGTGGCTAAGGGAAACCTGTAACAGATTAACGCCTCGCGCTCGCCTCGGGCTGCCCGCGGCGTCGCAAGAAAACGTATCGCATCATGGAAAGCAACCCTGAAAATTTGTACCGGGTGTCCACATATCGTTCCAGAACATAAAACGCAAAATAGTAGAAACGGCAAAAGCTCCAAACCGTAACTGCCAGCAGCACAACGGTTTTAATCGACAGATGCTCAAGCAGAAGCAACGCACCGGACAAGAGCCCCAGGAACAAAAATAGGAACCCCTTAGCAATAATCCAGCTTGGATTGGTCAGTTCTTTCACGATAAAAATAAGGCCCGGCGTTTAGCATACCGGGCCTTCCTTTACATCCTTTACTTCCTCAACTTCCTTTACCTCAGATCTTTTCCGCCACCGCCTTGGCCTGCAGGAACAGCAGCAGATAATCCTTGCCGCCGGTCTTCGAATCCGTTCCGCTCATGTTGAATCCGCCGAATGGATGCGCGCCCACCATTGCTCCGGTGCACTTCCGGTTCAGGTACAGGTTGCCGACGTAGAATTCTTCCTCCGCGCGGCGAATCTTCTCCTGATTCTTCGAATACACGGCACCGGTCAAGCCGAACTCCGTGTTGTTAGCGATCTCCATAGCGTGGTCGAAGTTTTTCGCCTTGATCACCGCCAGCACCGGGCCAAACACTTCTTCCTGCGCCAGCCGCGCCTTCGGGTCCACGTCGGCGATAATCGTCGGCTCCACGAAGTAACCTTCGCCCGCCGCGCGTCCGCCGCCCGTCATTAGCCGGCCCTCTTTCTTGCCGACCTCGATGTAATTCAGGATGCCCTTCATCGCGGATTCGCTTACCACCGGACCCATGTAGTTGTTCGGATCATCGCTCGGCCCCACTTTGATCTTTTTGGTCCGTTCGACCAGCTTGTTCAGGAATGTGTCGTAAATCTTCTCACTCACAATCACGCGCGAGCATGCCGAGCACTTCTGCCCCTGATAACCGAAGGCCGCCTGTGCCGTGCCTTCCACGGCGCTATCCACGTCGGCCTCTTCGTCCACGATGATGCCGTCTTTGCCGCCCATTTCCAGCACGGTGCGCTTGATCCAGATCTGCCCTGGCGAAGGCTTGTTCGCCAATTCTGCGATCCGCAAGCCCACTTCCTTCGACCCGGTGAAACCGATATACCGCGTCTTCGGATGCTGCACGATCACATCGCCAATCACTGCGCCCGACCCGGTCAGGAACTGCAGCGCCTCCTTCGGCACGCCCGCCTCATGCAGCACCTCCACGAACTTCGCCGCAATCGTCGGCGAATCCGCCGCCGGCTTCAGCACCACGGTGTTGCCGGTCACCAGGGACGCCACCACCAGCCCGGCCATAATCGCCATCGGGAAATTCCACGGCGGAATCACTGCGCCCACACCTAGTGGGATGTACACCAGATAGTTCCGTTCGCCGCGCATTGGTGTCAGCTTCTGGGGCTCGGAAAGTCGCAGCATCTCGCGCCCGTAAAATTCGCAGAAATCAATGGTCTCGGCGACGTCCGCATCCGCCTCCACCCAGGTCTTGCCCACCTCGTTGCAAACCAGCGCCGCGTACTCAAACTTCCGCTCGCGGATAATCTGCGCCGCCTTAAACAGGCACTTCGCCCGCGTCTCCACCGGAACCTTCTTCCAAACATCGAAATACTTGTGCGCCGCCTCCACCGCCTGCGCCGCCTGCTCCTTCGACGCGTCCTCGAACACGCCAATCACTTCCGAAGGCCGCGACGGGTTCGTGGACTTCTTCTTTCCCGTGGCAATCGCCTTCTGGCCGGCAATCCACATCGGGTATTCGTGGCCAAACTCCGTGCGCACTTTTTTCAGCGCTTCTTCCATCTTTTTTCGATTCTCTGCATTCGAAAAATCGATAAATGGCTCGTTGGTGAACTCTGGCATGTGCAGTTTCGCTTCGGCGGTCGCCATGACACTTTCCTCCTGATTCGCTAACACTCAATTATAAGGCCCCCGCCAAGCCCGAACAAGCTGACGAGCACAGGCTTTAGCCTGTGTTCTAGAGAGCAATGGGAGCAAATAAACGTAAGAGCCCACGTGTCACAAAAAGCGCGAAACGTGGGGCCTCATCTAGCGCTAGGGGATGCGTAGCCGTTCTTAGCGGTCTCTGTGTTCTTCCTCAGCGCACTCTGCGCTAGTTCTTACTTTATTGCTTCCCTTATTTGCTTACCAGAAGCGCGTACTGTTCCTTGGTCAGCGGCACCACGGACAGCCGCCCCATCCGCACGATCGGCGAATCCTTGAAGAGCTTGTTGGCTTTGATTTCCGCAAGCGAGATCGGCCTCGCGATCGCCTTCCCCGCCTGAATCTTCACCACGGGACTCTTGGGATTCTTCGCGTCCACCGACACCACACTCGCCGTGCCCACCGCAGTCTTCTCATCTCCCGTGTGGTAAATGATCAGCCGGTCGCCGGGTTTCATTCCACCCATGTTTCGCAGCGCCACCGGGTTCGCCACGCCGTCCCACTCCGTGGCGCCATCCTTCACCAAATCCGTAAACGAATACGCGGAAGGCTCGGTCTTCAGCAAATAGTCGGCCATGTGTGTTCTCCAGTTGTGATGTGAAAAGCTGTCTATGGATTCGCCGGATCAAGCTTCTGCGCGTGTGGCGTCAGTTTCCGCAGCACAAACTCCTGCAACAAATTCACCCCGGCGGTGGCCCCAAGTCCAATACCAAAGTTCTCGAATGTCAACCCTGCCCCGCGGTCCGTATCCGGATAATACGCATTGGAAATTCCCCCGGCTGCCAGGCTGCCCAAAATGCTCGAGTAGTTGAACTGCCACTTTCCGTTGTCGCCCTTGCAGATAAATGTCTGCGAAATCGCGTACCAGAAGCGCGAGTGAAACGTCCCCGTGCCCCGGTAATAATAGCGCGGGTCCTGTTTCAGCACCGACGGCAAAATCGCCCCGCCGATGAACGTGCTGGTAACTATATCCGCGTACGACGCCCCGTAGCGCTTGGCAAACCCCTGCGCGCCCTGTCCGTACCCTTTGAAGGCGTTCGTCGCCTGTTGCGCTCCGGCAATCGCCCCGGTGATGCCAAACGTCACCGGGTCGAGCGTGGACTTCCACGCCAGCTCGAATTTCTGCCGCGGGTTCAGCGGCGCAGCGTTCTCCCCCTCGTAGGTTACGTAAAAATTCGGGATCGCGCCCAGGATACGCTGCTTCTCCTGCTCTTTAATCTGCTCTTGCGCAATCTCCACGGGAGACTCTTCCACGCGCACCGTGGTCACCTCGGTGGCCAGTTCCAGCGTGATTTGCGGCACCACCAGCACCTCACCCGAGTGCAGCGTTCCTGAATAGTTTTGCGATGCGAAGTTCGGTCCGCTGAAGGTGAGTTGAAACACTCCCGGGGCCGCATTAACGATCAGAAACTGCCCATCGTCCCCGGTGGTCACTTCCTTTGCTGCGACTTGCCCTTCTTGAGTCAGCCGCACATGGACTCCGCCCAGCAGCGTGCCCGTTTTGTCCACTACGGTTCCGCGGATCGCTCCACTCAATTTTGCATCGCTCTGCTGAGTGCCGCTCGGAGGGTCGTTTTCGGTGGCATCTGCCGGCACAGCCGCTGGCGCCTCCAACGGTGGCGCACTATTCGCCGGTTCCTGTGCCAGGGCCGGCCAGGTAAAGCCCGCCGCTGCCAAAAGCAGCGCAAGCATGCTCCAGCGTCGCCGCGCTGCCCGCGGCGCGCCACCTGGGAAATGTTTCTGCTTTGAAATACTGTCCCTGAAGCTCACGATTTCCAGTCTACAGCCTTCGTTCTGTTCTTCCGCACCCTTTGATGCGGGTTAGTCAGCTTCCGGTTTCACGGAAAGCAGAGAGAGATAGCAGAGGTTAGATAAGTCCTCTGCGCCCCTCTGTGCGCTCTGCGTTCCCTCTTGCCCTTTCATTACTGTCTTACTACTTACTGCTGCCTGCCGATGACTCCGCTTCCCGATTTCCACAAAATTGCCCGCTGTGGCTTTGCGTTTTTCCCGATTACTGACTACCGATTACTGATATCTTTCTTCCATGATCGTAACAACCGAATACGTCTACATTCCCCTCCCCGGCAACCCCATGCGCACCTTCGTGGCCGCGCCGAAAGCCGAAGGAAAATTCCCCGGTATCTGGTGCTACTCGGACATTTTCCAGCTCACGCCGCCAATGCTGCGCTCCTGCGTGCGCCTAGCCGGCTACGGGTTCGTCGCTGCCGCGCCCGAAATCTATCGCCGCATCGAGCCGCCCGGCACAGCCATTGAGTTTGACGACCCTGGCCGCACGCGTGGCCTCGCCGACGCCGCGAAAACCCCGGTCGCCCATTTCGACGCTGACTGCCGCTCCGGTCTCGACTGGCTCGGGAAACATCCCAAGGTCGCGCCCGGAAAAATGGGCGCTATGGGCTTCTGCATCGGCGGGCATCTCGCCTTCCGCGCCGCCTTCCAGCCAGACGTGCGCGCCACCGTCTGCTTCTACGGCACCGGCATCCACGACGGCAAGCTCGGGCAGGACCCAGACGCCGGCTCGCTCGCCCGCGCCCGGGACATTCGCGGCGAACTCCTGCTCATCTTCGGCACCCAGGACCCCCACGTCCCCGAACCCGGCCGCGCCACCATCGACCGCGCCCTCAAAGCCGCCGGCATTCGCTACAACACCCTGCTCTACCCCGCCGAGCACGCCTTCTCCCGCGACATCGGCCCCCGCTTCGACCCCGAAGTCACCGATCAGTCCTTCGCCGCCATGATCGCCCTCTTCCGCCGCATCTTCGCCTCGTGACCCGTGTCGCGTGCTCCATAGGAGCGGCTTGACTCCACCTTCTTCCCTCCCTGCACAACCGTCCCGACTCCTAATGTTTGACCGGCGACTGGTCATTGTTCGCAGGTAGCGCCGGCTTTCTGAAGCAGGCCGCTATGTGGATTGATCTCACCGAATTGCTAGGCATCCGTTCGAAGCCAAGTCGAAATTCTAGGCGATGGCGGCGGCACAGCCTAAGTTTCGAAAACCTCTTGGGTGGCCTACCCTGCGGTTTTTGCAGGGGTGGGCTCCTCTTGCGTTGAGCGGCCCGTTTCAGGAAGCGGGCCCCATGTGTTTTCCGGACAAGTCGGATGGCTGGCCACTCGCCACTTCTTACCCACCCAGCTCGCTTGCCGCTTCCGCAAAAATCCGCGTGTGCTGGTCAATGTCGGCTGCCGTAGTGTCCGGACACATCAGCGCCATGTTATGGAATGGAGTGAGCAGGACGCCGCGGTTGAGCGCATAGAGATGCAGGAAGCGCTCCAACTCGAAATCGGCTGCCGCAGCCGATTCGCCGCCATTGCGCGGCGGACGCTGGCAGAAGGTGTACTCGGCGCGGCAACCGAGGCGCTGCACGTTCCAAGGCAGGCCGTGCTTCTTGATTTCCGCAGCGACGCCGTCGTTGAAGCGTACCGCCAGCGGCACCATCTTGGCGAAATTCTGGGGTGTCAGGATGTGCTCGAGCGTGGCGCGCATCGCGGCCAAAGACAGCGCGTTGCCCGCCAGTGTGCCGCCGATACCGCCGACGTCGCAATCCTCCAGGTGGATGCGCGCGGAAATCCGCTGCGCCACTTCCTCTGAACAGCCATAGGTGGCGCCGGGAATACCGCTGCCGATCGCCTTGCCGAAGACAAGCATGTCCGGCTCGAGTTTCCACTCGGCGGTGCACCCGCCCGGCCCGGCGCAGATCGAATGCGTTTCGTCAGCAATGAAGAGCGCGCCATAGCGCTTCGCGAGCTGTTGTGCGTGCTTCCAGTAATCGGCGTCGGGCAGAATGATGCCGACGTTAGTCATGGCCGGTTCGGCGAGCATGCAGGCCACGTCGTGGTGCTTCAGCGCATCCTCAAGCGCATTGAGGTCGTTGAACTCAACGATACGCGTGGTTTCCGCGGGATCGACCGGTGGGCCAATATTGCCGCGACGCGGGCCGACCGCGCCGTCGTGCACAGTGGCGAAGGTCTCATCCACCGTGCCGTGGTAGCAGTAGTGATAAACGAGGATTTTCGAGCGCTGCGTAATTTCCCGCGCGATGCGAATCGAAAAGCGATTCGCGTCAGTGGCCGTCAACGTGAACTGCCAATACGGCAAGCCAAAGCGCTTCCTGAGATCTTCACTGACGACGATGGCGTCCTCGGTCGGGAGCATCAGCGTGATGCCTTCCTTCGCGCGCCTCGCCACTGCTTCGGTCACCGCGTCGGGCGAATGGCCCGTCATGGCGCCAGTATCGCCAAGGCAAAGGTCGACATAGTCTTTGCCGTCGGCGCAGTTGAAGTGCGCCCCCCTGGCTTTTGTTACGAAAACGGGAAACTGCCCGGCCCACTTTTTCATCCAGTTCATGGGCACGCCGCCGAGCAGGGAATGCTGCGCCCGCTGATAGAGCGCGGCGGAACGCGGATGTTCGTCCACGAATCGTTTGGCCTCCCGTTTATGCAGGGATTTGAGTTTTTCGCGATTGATGGTAATCATGATTTCGTAGAAGCGCGGCTTTCAGCCGTGCAAGGCCACTAGCGCAGCTCGTGAATAATTTCCTTCGCGGCGTTCGCTCCCGATGCACCGGTCAAGCCGTTCCCCGGATGCGTGCCATTGCCGCAAAGGAACAAGCCCTTCACGGGCGTCTGATACCGCGCCCAATCGAGAACTGGTCGCATGGTGAAAAGCTGATCGAGCGCCAGCTCGCCATGGAAAATATGGCCGCCGGTGAAGCCATACGTAGTTTCAAGGTCAAGCGGAGTGACCACGTGCGCGGCCTCGACAAGCTGCGGCAGGTTCGGCATGTAAGCGGACAGTGTTTTGATGACCGTATTGGCAAGTTCGCCGCGGCGCTCATTCCATGTGTCGCTCTTCAGCTTGTAGGGAGCGAACTGGAAATAGGCGGAGAGGACATGCTTCCCTTCCGGCGCGAGAGATGGATCGAGCAGCGTGGGAATCGTGACGTCGAGAACCGGGGCCTTGGAGATTTCGCCATACTTGGAAGCGTCGAACGCTTTTTCCAGGTAATCGATTTCGTGGCCGATGTGAATTCTTCCGGAAAGCGCCACGCGAACATCGTTGGGTCCGACGGCTTCGGAAAGTGCGGGAAACCGGGGCAAATCCCCGAGAGCCAGATGAACCTTCGCCACGCTGCCGAAAGAGCGGAAATTTTTCATGCGCATGGCGAAGACGGGGTCGAGATTCGCGGGATCCAACAGCTTGAAGAAGGTGCGTTTCGGATCGACGCCGGAGACGATTGCTCCGCAGGGGATTTCCTCTCCGCCCGCCAGCACGACGCCAGAGACAGCACCGTCTTTGGTAAGGATTTGCTGCACTTCGGCATCGGTGCGGATTTCCGCGCCCGCGGCCTTTGCGACATCCGCAAGCGCGTGCGAGAATTCGCCCAGCCCGCCCCGGGGAAACGCGGCGGAGCCGACAGGATGCGGATCGGCGGCCGAGCGCAGCAGCAAAAGCGCCGTGGAGCCCGCCGACCAGGGGCCGAGATTCGCACCAAAGATCCCGCGCACCGCGATTGCGGCTCGCAGAAGCTCGGTGTCAAAAAATTCAGCTACGAAATCGGCGACAGCCATGGGGCCCCAGCGCAGCATGTCGAAGATGCCGTTTTTCCCCAGGTCGCGCACGGCTTTGCCGGTAAGCAGCAGATTCCAGAAATCTTCGGGAGAAGGATGATCGATTGCCGGGGGAGTGATAGAAGCAATGCGGCCAAATACTTCGGCGATGTTCTCGAGGGCGTTGGCAAATTCGGTGTACCGACCGCTGTCTTTCACAGAAAACGTGGAGATTCCGGAGGCGGTCTTGCCATGATCGCCGTAAAAGAGCAGGCCGGGACCATTCGGCGACGGCGCGTAAAGACGCGGTTCCGGCTGGATGATTTGCAGATTGAATTTCTGCAACTGTAAATCGCGCGCGATATCCGCGCGCAGCGGGCCGAGCGTGTGCGCCAGTGCGGAAGCCTTGAAACCGGGATGAAATTCTTCGGTGATTGCCCCGCCACCGACAAATTCGCGGCGCTCGAGCACCGTCGGCTTGAACCCGCCCTTAGCAAGATAGAAAGCGGTGATCAGCGCGTTGTGACCGCCGCCAATGAGCAGAACCTTGTCTCCGATGGGCATGGTCAGTTCGCCGCTTTCTTCCATTCTTTCAGGATCACCTGGCTGGCGATGCGCCCGTTGGCGCCCATGATGCCGCCGCCGGGATGGGTTGCAGAGCCGCACAAGTAGAGATTTTCGATGGGCGTGCGGTAGTAGGCCCAGCCGGGCACGGGGCGCAGGAAGAAAAGCTGTTCGAGCGAAAGCTCGCCCTGGAAAATGTTGCCTTGCGTGAGGCCGAATTCGCGCTCAAGGTCGAGTGGCGTAAGCACCTGCTTGCCGATGATGATGTCCTTGATGTTGGGAGCATGCTCCGCGATAGTGTCGATCACATTTTTCCCGAAGGCCTCGCGGTGATCGTCCCAGGTGCCTTCAGCAAGCTTGTAAGGTGCGTATTGCACGAAACACGAAAGCACGTGCTGGCCCGGAGGCGCGACCGAAGGATCGGTTAAGCTGGGAATGACCATGTCAATGTACGGGCGCCGCGAGTAGCTGCCGTACTTGGCGTCGTCGTAGGCGCGTTCCATATATTCCATGCCGGGGGAAATGGAAATGGCGCCGCGAAGATGCAGGCCATGTCCGGGAATAGCCTTGAAATTGGGAAGCGCGCTGAGCGCAAGATTCACTTTTCCGGAAGAGCCACGGAATTTGTAGCGTTTCACGCTCTCGACAAAATCGGCGGGCAATTCTTTTGGCGTGAGAAAACGAAGAAACGTGAGATTCGGATCGACGCTCGAGGAGACCACGTTGCAACGAATCTCTTCCCCAGACTGTAGCGCAACGCCGGCCGCGCGCCCGTCCTTGGTCAGAATTTGTGTGACCGGAGAATTCGTGCGAATTTCCACGCCCAATTCGCGCGCGGCGGAGCCGATGGAGTTGGAGATAGCGCCCGTGCCGCCGCGGCTGAAACCCCACGACCGGAACGCGCCGTCAATCTCGCCCATGTAGTGGTGCAAAAGCACGTAGGCCGTACCCGGCGAACGAATGCCGAGAAACGTCCCAATGATGCCGGAAGCGGACATGGTGGCCTTAAGAACATCGGTTTCAAACCACTGGTCGAGAAAATCGGCGGCACTCATGGTCATGAGCTGCACGAGTGTGTACCGTTCGTCGGAGCTGAGTTCCCGGAAACGCTGCAGCAGAAAGTTGAGCTGCTTCAAGTCCTTGAGGTGCAGCGTCGTGGGATCCGGCGGAATCATTGAGAGTAGCGGCTTCACGAAGCGGCACATCGGCGTCATCATTTTGGAAAATTCGTCGTAGGCTTCGGCGTCCACGCGGGAATGGCGGCGGATTTCGCGTTGCGTTTTGGCGTGGTCGTTGACACGCCATAGATAGTCGCCGTTGAGCATGGGCGAGAACGTGCCGTCGAGAGGAAGAATTTCCAAGCCGTGGCGCGGGAGGTCGAGTTCGCGGATGATTTCCGGCCGAAGGAGCGAAACCACATAGGAACATTCCGAGAAAAGGAAGCCAGGAACAATTTCTTCGGTGACCGCGGCGCCGCCCAGCACGCCGCGACGCTCCAGAACCAGCACCTTTTTCCCGGCTTTCGCCAGGTAGGCCGCGTTCACAAGGCCATTGTGACCGCCTCCGATGACCACCACATCGTAGGACTGCGCCATGCGCGAGAACTCCAGTTTACAGAGAGGGTTCCGACGAAGGCCGGAACGCAACATTCTACTGAGAGAGCGGAGGACAAACAAGGTCGCGGATTACTAAACCAAGATGAAGGTGAAAACCAGAACCTCGCCCGCAAAAGGCGGAATTCAGGACGGACCATTCACGCTGGAAACGGCTTAGGGAGCGGTATTTGAGCTGGCGGCAGTGGCGTTGGTTTTGCCGATCGCGTCGCCGTTGACGACGAGTTCTACGCGGCGATTGCGCTGGCGGCCTTCGGCGGTATCGTTACCGGCCACGGGCTGCGTTTTGCCGAACCCCCGCGCGGACATGGAGTCGGCCAGGACGCCTTCCCCCGCCAGAAATTCGAACACGGAACCCGCGCGGCGTTCAGAGAGTTGCTGGTTGAAATCGTCGCTGCCGACGCTGTCCGTGTGGCCTTCGATCTGCAGCGTCAGTCCTTTGTGCGCGAGGAGAATCCCAGAGATCTTTGCGAGTTTTTCGCGCGCACCCGGCTTAAGCGTGGCGCTGCCGGTGTCAAAGAGCACGTCGGACATGTTGACGATCAGACCGCGGGCGGTGTCACGCGTCTGTAAGATAGAGTTGAGCTGGTCAAGCAACTGCGCGCGCAGTTGTGCCTTTTCGGCTTCCGCTTGCGCCGCGGCCTGCAAGGCCTTTTGCGTTTGCGCCTCGGCGGCGCGCTGCTGCTCCAGCGCGGCCTGGCGCGCTTTTTCCGCTTCGGCCTTCTGCGCGGCAGCTTCATCAGCCGCCTTCTGGGCTTCGAGTTTCATGCGCTCGGCTTCCGCGCGGGCTTGCTCGGCTTGCTGACGAGCCTGCTCCGCCTGCAAGCGCGCCTGTTCGGCAGCGGCTCGGCGCTGGGCTTCGGCTTCCGCGTCGGCGCGCGCTTTGGCTTCGCGCTCCTCGGCGGCTTTTTTCTCCGCGGCCAGGCGGGCCTGGGCCTCTTCCTCGGCCTTGGCCTTGACGGACATCACGCGCACTTCCTCTGAAGTTTCAACGGCGTCCCTCGCCGTGGACTCCACGGTCTTGCGGTCGCGCTTGGAACGGTAGGCATCTTCGGCAACGGAAAGCTGCTGTTCTGCCTTGGCAAGAGAAGGGAGAGCGTACTTGCCAGCGCTGGCGTTACGCGCGATGCGAACTGCGTTGCGTGCTTCAAAAAGTTCGCGCGGGGTCTTGGGATCAATACCAAAGATGGCGTTTTCAATTTTCGTGTTGGACGAGGAATAAACGCCGCGGCCAAGCAATTCGTAGGTGGCGGTGATGTTCTCCACCTGACCGCTGGCGGGAAGCGTATTTTCAAGAACGACCATGTTGCCAGGCTGCGTGACCGCGAAATACGGCTCGGCAGTAACGATCATCGCGAAGGTCTGCATATCGGTCACGGCCTTGACGTTTGCCGTGCCCTTCTTTGCGGCCACTTCGCCGAGGTTTTCCGCGCGGCCCTGTGGCGAAACCGCCCACAAAACATAAGCCAGGTACTCCAGCCCAAATTTCGTGGTGTCCTCGAGGCCGGCAAATTTCAGCTCGATTTCCATGCGATTGTTCTTGTTTTCCACTTTCACTTCCGCGGAAGCGCCGGGCATGAGTTCCGTGCCTTGCAGTTCGACCTTCAGCGAACCACTGGCGCGACGGTAGTTGACCGCTTTGGTCGTTCGGGCCACACTGACCGGGGCGCCAAAGGATGCAGCGTTCCCCCGGACTGGAGAACTTGCCGACGAGGAAGAAGACTGGGCCAGCAACGTTCCCGCGGCAGACGAAAGGAGAATGGCGGACATAGCCACGTGCATGGCAGTGCGGTTCACGGTTAGCTCCCTAAACTCAGCCCAATGAATTGCGTAACGGTTTTTGGCCTGCCGGAATTCGGCAAGAGGCAGGTGCGATGGGCTGGTAATCGCCTATGCAACAAGGCTAACAAAAGTGCAGGGTGCGAAGAACAAACGGGAGAAGTGTTTTATCCGTATAACTACTGGCCGAAAGGACAGGCGGCAGGCGCCGTAAAGTAGCCGGAAGCGCTTGCGAGCTTCGCGAAGGCGAAACTATAATTCGGAGTCCGTTACGGGCGCGCAAACTTTTCCTGCTGCCCACTTTGGAGGAACCGTGCCGGTTGGAACCGCGTTTCATGAGAGGACCCTCGCCCTCTGTGAGAGCCTGAGCTACCGCGAGTGGTCCGGGTATTACACCGTCAGCGTCTATGAAATGACGCACGAACACGAATACAACGCCATCCGGAACTCTTCCGCACTAATCGATATTTCGCCATTGTTCAAATACCGCGTCACCGGCAAAGACGCCACCAAACTCGTCAACCGCGTCATCACCCGCGATATCAACAAAGTCGCCGTCGACCAGGTGATTTACTGCTGCTGGTGCGATCCGCAAGGCAAGGTGATCGACGACGGAACTATTACCCGCCTCGGGGAAAACGATTACCGTTGGACCGCAGCCGACCCGAGCCTGCGCTGGTTCCAGCAGAACGCACTAGGCCTGGACGTCCAGATCGAAGACATTTCCGAAAAAGTAGCCGCGCTGGCGCTGCAAGGGCCGACGTCCGGAAAATTGCTGCACGCAGCCGCGGAAGCGAACATCGCCGGGCTGAAATATTTCCGCGTTACCCACGGCAAGATTGGCGGCGTGGCCGTGGACATCTCGCGGACTGGCTACACGGGAGATCTTGGATATGAAATTTGGGTGCCGGGCCAGGACGCGCTGAAGGTTTTCGACGCCCTCATGGAAAAAGGCCGGGCGTTCGACATTCATCCAGCAGGGATGGTGGCGCTCGATATCGCGCGCATCGAAGCGGGACTGATCCTGATTGAAGTGGATTACGTTTCCAGCAAGAAGGCGCTGATTCCCGAGCAGCACTATACCCCCGGCGAAATCGGCCTGGGCAAGCTCGTGGATCTGAAGAAGGAAAATTTCGTGGGACGCGAGGCGCTGGCGCTAGAAGCGCATCGCGGCGGCCCCCCACGGCAACTCGTTGGGCTGGAAGTGAATTGGACCGAGGTGGAAACGCTGTATGAAAAGATCGGGATGCCGCCGCAGGTACCGGCTACGGCTTCGCGCGTAGCCGTGCCCGTATACCGCGCCGGGCGGCAAGTTGGAAAGGCGACTTCCACGACATGGTCGCCAACCCTGAAAAGGATGATCGCACTGGCTTCGGTGAGCAGGGAAAGCGCGGCTCCCGGATCGACCTTGAGCATGGAATTGACGGTGGAAGCGGCCCGGAAAACTGTGTCAGCAAAGATCGTGCCGCTGCCGTTTTTCAATCCGCCGCGAAAGACAGCCGCTGTGACACTTTAAGAGTTTGGGTCTTTAGGAGGCGGGGGCTTCACCCCCCCGCAAGCGGCTTCTTGTGGGCAGGGCGTTAGCCCCTGAAACCTAGACCGAGGCCGTACTACTTCGCAGCAAACTGGGCCACGCGGTTGAGCATGGCGTCGAGCGCATTGCGGTCCAACAATTTCCCCTGCAAAACAACGGCGCGGATTTTCTCCGTGTTGCGAATATCTTCTAGCGGATTGGCGTCCAGCAAAACCAGGTCCGCCCTTTGGCCAGGCTCGATGGTGCCCTGGATTTGCTGCCTGCCAAGAAACTCGGCGGGATTCTTCGTTGCCGCTTGTAAGGCCTGCATGGGCGTAAGCCCGGCTTGCACAAGAAAAGCAAGGTCTTCGTGCAGGCTGGATCCCGGGAAGACGTTGGCCGCGGCGCAGTCCGTCCCGGCCATGATGCGAACGCCTGCCGTTTGCATTTTGCCTACCAGGTCCAGATAACGCTTTACCACTTTTTCGCGCAACACAAAGTCCGCCTCGGTGCGGAATGCCATACGATCCTTGACACCTTGCCGCCAGAGTGCGCGCTCATTTTGCGGAACGTAAACCATGCGCGGGTCGCTGGAAAGATCCGTCCGCGGCGTCATAAATCCAAAACGAACAATAATCGGAAACGTGGGGACCTGCCACGTGCCGTTCGCGACGAAGGCCCGGAATAGAGCATTGGCCTTGTCCGGGGAGTAGGAGTCGAGCAGTTCGCGCTGCCAGGTCCGGGAGCGCGCACGGGATTGTTGCGGTGTCGCGTTCGGAGGACCCGGAACGAATTGTTCGCTGCGGAGTTCGTCTTCTTTGCCGGAGCAGCCCAGCAACACACCCGTCAGATGCTCGATGCTGGCCTGGCCCGCTTGCGAAGCCTCCAGCACCGCGACGCGGTCCGGAACGTGGCCGACAAAACGGATTCCCTTCTTCCGGCTTTCCTCCGCAATGGCGAAGTAGGGTTCGCGTTCAAGCCGGGATTGTGTCTTGATGAAATCGACGTGTTCGCCGGCAAGTTGATCCACGGCGCTTCGGGCCTCGGCCGGAGTTTTCACCACGATGGCGGGCTGGTAGCTGGGCGGGTCGCCGTCGAGATAAGGGCCGGTGAAAAGGATTTGCGGGCCCAGGCGTTTTCCACTGTCAATTTCATCACGCAGTTGCTTGAGGAGTTCACCCTTTCCACCCATGTCACGGACGGTGGTCACGCCGTTGGCGACGAGGAGAGGCAGGATGAATTCACGGCTGCCCGACGGCTCGCCCGCGCCCGTGAGGTGCACGTGCATGTCGGCAAAGCCGGGAATGAGAAATTTCCCGCTGGCGTCGATAACTTGCGCGCCATTGGGAGTTCGCAGCGACGGATCGGGGCCGACGGCCACAATTTTCGAGTCTTCGATCAAAACAAAGGAATTGGGCCGCGGAGGCGCGCCCGTCGCATCGATGACCGTAACATGAATGATGGCGATGGCCGTGGGATGAGGTTTCGAGCAGGAAAGGCAGAAGAAAAAAAAGAATAGAGCGGGGACTAGGCCGCGAAGAGGGCTACGCACACTTGCATTGTAGCCGAGCAGCGCCCAGAAAAACCGCATATCGTTACCTGGTAAGGCGGTTGTATTTTTTGAGGACGGCGCGAAGTTGGTCGTGGGGAAGCGCGGTGACGTGATGGCCGTCGATGCCGGTCATGGATTCGGCGGCGACCATGGCGTTGACGATAGCCTCTTCGGTTGCCTGCACAGTAGCGGCGAAAATGGGGTCGAGGGAGTCGTTCGGCAACATTTTCACATTGACCACCTCTTTTGAGGCGGCGACGCTGGTATTGGCAGTCGAAAACGCGATGAAGATGTCGCCGGAACCGTTTCCGGAAATGCTGCCGAGCCGCCCAAGACCCAGCGTAGCCCTGTGCGCGAGCCGCTTGAGCTGAGTGGAAATCAGTGGCGCATCTGTAGCCACGACAATGATGATGGAGCCCCGCTCGGAAATTTCGGAAGGTTGATATGCGTAAGGATCCTCCGAGGAGATTTCGCGGCCAACTGGAATACCGGCGATCCGCAGATTCTGGCGCGAACCGAAGTTGCACTGCACGAGAACACCGACCATGTACCCCCCGTCATTTTCCGAAAGCCTGCGCGAGGAAGTGCCGATCCCTCCCTTGTAACCGCTGCAGATCATCCCCGTACCGCCGCCGACATTGCCTTCTGTCACCGCCCCGGATTGCGCCGAGTCGATGGCGTGAATGGCGTGCTCAGGCTTCACGTGGAAACCGTTGATGTCGTTGAGCCAGCCATCCCATGTTTCAGCGACCACTGGAAGCGACCACCAATAGCCTGTGGCATCCGGCTGGCCATGAGCCACTCGCCACTGAATCACAGCGTCCCGAACAACCCCCACACTGTGTGTGTTGGTGATCATTACTGGACCTTCGAGAAAACCGGATTCCTCTACCCAGGTCGTGCCGGTCATTTCGCCGTTCCCGTTTTGCGAGAACCATCCGGCGAACACAGGATTCATCATGGAGTCCTTGCTCCGCGGCAGGATGGCAGTAACGCCCGTGCGCACGGGTCCTTTTCCGATAACAAGCTTCCCTTCGCCGGAAATAAGTGTCGTGTGGCCGACGAGCACGCCGGCCACGTCCGTGATGGCGTTCAGCGGGCCGGGCGTGCCGTCAAAAGGAATGCCGAGTTCCCGCGCGCGCGGCTTGGCCGCTGGCTTTTCTTGGGCAGACGAAGCTTGCAAGTTAAGGCTGCAGAGACAGGCCAGCAAAAAAACAGATGCAGCACGCCGCATGCGAATCTCCACTAATAAGACTTTTTGAATTTTGTGAACGCGAATTCAACACTATCAAGTGGCAAAAACTTTCGCCAGTGCGAACTGCAATGCGTCGGCGATGAGCTGGCACTCCTGCGGAGTGATGATAAACGGAGGAGCAAGCAGGACATGGTCGCCGCGGGTACCGTCAACCGTTCCTTGCGAAGGATAGGTGAGAACGTTTTTCTCGAGCGCGGCCTGACGAATTTTCTCGGCGATTCCGGACTCCTTGGGAAAGGGCTCGCGCGTGGCTTTGTCTTTGACGAATTCCACGGCTTGCAGCAAGCCAAGGCCGCGGACCTGGCCGACGTGCGGATGAGACTCGAGCGGAGACAAGGCTTTGCGCAAGGATTCCGCCGCTGGACCGACGCAGTCGAAGAGCTTGTGCGCTTCGAGATAGTCGAAGACGGCGTTGCCCGCGGCCGTCGCAACGGGATGCGATTGATACGTGAAGCCGTGCATGAAGGCGGCCGAGCCTTTTTCGAAAGCATCAACGACGCGCGGCGCGGCCAGGACGGCGCCCAGGGGCGCATAACCACTGGCAATTCCCTTTCCAGTGAGAATGATATCGGGTTCCAGGCCCCAGTGCTGGCTGGCGAAAGGCTCTCCGGTTCGCCCCATGCCGCACATGACTTCGTCAGCGATCAGCAAAATTCCGTGCTTGCGGCAGATTTCCGCGATCCGCGCGGTGTACCCGTCAACGGCCGAAGCGGCGCCGAGCGTCGCTCCAACAACCGGCTCAAAAATAAAGGCAGCCACAATGGAAGCGTCGTTCGAGCGGAGAAAAGCGTCCAGATCATCAGCGCAGGCAAGATTGCATTCCGGGTAGGTTTTGTCGAACGGGCAGTGGTAGCAGAAACAAGGCGCAACATGGCCCCACTCAGGAATCATCGGCGCGTACGGCGCGCGGCGCTCGACGTTGCCGCTAACCGACATCGCGCCCAACGTACTCCCGTGATAGCTCTGCTTGCGGGACACGATGCGGTAGCGCGCGGGCTGCTTGGTTTCCAGGCAATACTGCCGGGCCAGCTTAATCGCGGTCTCCGTGGCTTCCGATCCGCCGGAAGTAAAAAACACGCGTCCGCCATTGTGAAAATTGCGCGGGGCAATTGCCAGTACGCGGGCCGCCAATTTCTGAGCGGATTCGGAGTGGAACTGAGTGGTATGAGCAAACGCGATCCGGTTGGATTGCTCCGCCATGGCGCGGCCGATTTCCGCGACGCCATGGCCGATGCTGACAACGGCGGCCTGGCCAGAGGCGTCGAGATACCGGCGGCCGTCCGAAGCGATGATCCACGAACCTTCGCCGCGCACCGCGACGGGATAATCTTTGCGAAAATTGCGGAAAAAAAGCGAAGAGGAATGAAGGGCGGTGGTCATTCGAAAATTGTAGCAGAAGCATGAGTGGCACAGGCACTCTTGCCTTGGCTTCCATACCACAGCGCGGCTCTCTCGCAAACTCCGAGCCCGCACTAACAAGATTGCTGTGCGCGTGGGATACTGTTGCGCGTATGGGAGGCGCGAACTTGCGAAGGAATTTTTACCTGCACGGTGCGGTAATTCTGCTATTGGCGTCAATTTCTAGCTGGAACGCATCGGCGCAAACGACGCAAGAGCCGGCACGGGTTGCCGTGGATTTGCGCGACGCGCCCCGCTACATTTTCCACGCGCAGATTTCCCTCCTGGTGAAGCCGGGCCCGCTGACGCTGGTTTATCCGAAGTGGATCCCCGGCGACCACTCCCCTATTGGGCCGATTCAAAATTTGACAGGCCTAAGAATGGCCGCTGACGGAAAAGAGGTCTCATGGCGGCGCGACGACGTGGACATGTACGCGTTCCATCTGGAAATTCCCGCCGGGGCGAATCACCTCGAAATCAAGCTGGACTATTTGCCCCCAGCGGAGGCGACGGGTGCGCGCGAGCATCCGTCGGCGACGCCACAACTTGCCGTGTTGAACTGGTATCTCGTAACACTCTATCCGCAAGGCGCGCGCTCGGATGATTTAACGTATCAGGCCAGCTTGCGCCTGCCGGCAGGCTGGAAATTTGGAACGGCCTTGCCGGTTTCAAAGGAAGCCGCCGGCGAAATTGAGTTTGCGCCCGCCACACTGACCACGCTGATCGATTCCCCGGTGATTACGGGCGCTTTCTTCCGGGACGTTGATTTGTCGCCGGGGCAAAAACCCCAGCACATGTTACACATCGCCGCTGACGGCTCTGCAGCGCTCGAAATCTCCGCCCAGGAAGTCCAGCATCTGCGCCAGTTGATTGCGGAAGATTACGCGCTCTTCGGGGCACATCATTATCGCCGCTACGATTTCTTGCTGTCCCTAACGGATCGCATGCCGCCCGACGGCGTCGAGCACCACGAGTCGAGCGACAACCGCACCCCGGAGGGACTATTCCTGGATCCGGACATTCGCGAAACCCAAATGGATTTGCTGGCGCACGAGTACACACATTCATGGAACGGCAAATACCGCCGCCCGGCGGGATTGGCCACTCCGGATTACCAGACGGCGATGAAGGGTGATTTACTGTGGGTATACGAGGGCTTGACGCAGTATTACGGGGAAGTGTTGAGCGCCCGCGCCGGATTCTGGACTCCGGAGCGATTCCGCGAGTCGCTGGCCGCGACCGCGGCCTACCTGGATAACCGGCCGGGACGCACATGGCGCGACCTGCAAGACACCGCGGTCTCGGCGCAATTACTTTATGGCGTGCCGCCCGCAGGATCGTCGTGGCGGCGCGGCGTGGACTACTACGACGAAAGCACGCTGATTTGGCTGGAAGCGGACACCATTATCCGGCGCGAGAGCAAATCCAAAAAATCGTTGGACGATTTTTGCCGCAAATTTCACGGTGGAGAAAACACCGGGCCGAAAGTCGTGCCCTACACCTTGGAGGGCGTCGTTTCCGGCATGAACGAAGTCGCGTCGTATGACTGGAGGAAATTCTTTGAGGAGCGGTTGAAATCCCACGGGCCGGGTGCGCCGCTGGCGGGAATCGAAAACAGCGGCTGGAAGCTCGTGTTTAGCGATGTGGTGAATGAACACCAGCGCGGAGAAGAGGGCGGCGACTTCACGGTGGACGCGCAGTTTTCGCTGGGTTTGCTGGTGCACACACCCGGAGGCCCGGATGGCGGCCAAATTCTAGACGTGATCCCCGGATCGCCGGCAGCGCGCGCGGGGCTTGCGCCGGGGATGCAACTGATAGCCGTGAATGGGCGAAAGTGGTCGCCTGATTTGCTGCGGGATGCCATTCGCCGTGCGAAAGATAGCAAGGAGCCCATCGAATTGCTTGCGCAGAACGCCGATTATTTTCGTTCTTACCGGGTCGACTATCACGGCGGCGAGCGCTATCCACACCTGGAAGTGATTCCCGGCAAGGCCGACGTGTTGACGGACATCGTGAGGATGAAGGCCGCTCCTGTCGCGGCCCCGGCAAAATTCTAGTTCCAGGAAAATGCACGCTTGACGGAGAGCCCGCAAGGACTGGTGCGCACGATTGGCCGTTGGAGCCTGACGGCTCTGATGGTCAATTCGATTGTCGGCGTCAGCATTTTCAAGCTCCCTGCCGACCTCGCAAAAAATCTGGGTGGATGGAGCCCGTTAAGCTGCGTGGCTGCGGGTGCGGGAATCCTGGTAATTGCCGGATGCATCGCGGAGGTATCTTCGCGGTATGAAGAAACCGGCGGGCTGTATTTGTACGCGCGTGACGCACTCGGACGATTCGTCGGCTTGCTGGTGGCTTGGATGACGTGGCTGACGCGCATTGCAGCGCCCGCCGCAGCGGCAAATCTGATTTGGACGTACGCGGCAAAATTCCTCCCCGGTCTGGAAAGCACATCGGGAAAATTCCTGGTCCTCATCGTCTTGATGGGGCATCTGGCGGTCTTCAATTGCCTGGGCGTAAAAATGGGAAAGAATCTGAGCAACCTTTTCACGGCCATCAAGGTGGGCTTTCTGGTCGCATTCGTGATCGCGGGCGCTTGGGCGTTCGCGGCGCGGCCGGAACTTCGCGTTCCGGTAGCGCTTCCCGAAGTTTCCGCGAGAACCTGCTTTGAGACATTGCTTCTGCTCGTCTACGCCTATGGTGGATTCGAAGGCGCGCTGTTTGTCGGCGGCGAATCCACCAATCCCAAGCGCGATACGCCCATCGCGTTGCTGTGCGCGCTGGCCGTTGTTTGCGTCATCTACACGGCGGTGCAATACGTGACAATCACCACGCTGCCGGATGCGGGATCTTCCGCTCGTCCGCTGGCGGATGCAGCGCATCGCTTTCTCGGTCCCGCGGGAGGCACCGCCATCGCTTTGGCGGCCCTGCTTTCCGGCTACGGCTATCTGAGCGCCAATGTGCTGCACGCTCCCCGCCTCACCTTTGCGCTGGCAGAGCAGGGAGACTTCCCGGCGTTCCTTGCAAAAGTACACGCGAAGTACAGGACGCCATATGTCTCGATCCTGGTTTATGCCACGCTGACATTCGTGTTTGCGATGGTTGGCGACTTCCGGTGGAACGCGCTGCTTTCCGCGGTATCGCGCCTTGCTGTTTATGCCGCGATGGCGCTAGCCGTGCCGGTGTTGCGCCGCAGGAAGGAAGGCAAGGCCCAGTTCCGTTTGCCCGTGCCCTATCTTTTTGCGGGGCTTGGAGTCTTGTATTCCGCTGTACTGGCTTCGCAAATGGGGCGCAGTGAATTCGCGGTAATGGCGGTGACGTCGGTCATCGCCCTGGCCAACTGGATGGTGGTGAGGAAAACGAAAGCTGCAAATTAGAAAATACAAAATCGAATCGGAAGTACAATGGCAGCGCAAGAAATGGCATGGCAGAGATTGCGCCGCGCGTATTGAGGAGAAGACGATGAACTGTTTGAGAGTGGGCGGAGTGGCGGTGGCAGCGCTCGCGGCAAGCCTGTGCGCGAATGCGCAAGCCCCCGCGAAACACCCCATAACGTTTGACGACATGATCCAACTACATCGCGTATCCGCTCCGCAAATTTCGCCGGACGGCAAATGGGTGACGTTTGCCGTCTCGACTCCCGACATGCAGGCAAACCGCAACGCCAGCAATCTTTGGCTGATAAGCACAGCAGGCGGCGCTCCCGTACAGTTGACGCAAAGCGGGCACGACGGCGCGCCGGCCTGGTCCCCGGACGGCAAGACGCTGGCGTTTCTTTCCTCGCGCGGCGGGAGTTCGCAGGTTTATTTGCTTTCGATGAGCGGTGGCGAACCCAAAAAACTGACGACGCTCTCGACAGGTGCGGACCTGTTCCAATGGTCGCCGGACGGCAAGACGATTGCTTTCACCTCGGCGGTGTACCTGGCTTGCAAAGACGACGCCTGCAACGCCCAGCGCGACGCGGAGAAAGAAAAAAGCATGGTGAAGGCGCACATTGCGGATCACCTGCTCTACCGCCACTGGGATCACTGGAGCGAGGGAAAGCGCAGCCACTTGTTCGCAATGCCGACCGACGCCAGCGCAGCAGCACGCGATCTGACTCCCACGGCCGACTACGACATTCCCCCCGACGAGCGTGGCGAGGTGAACGACTTTGCATTTTCCCCGGACGGCAAGGAGATCTGCTACACGGCGGTACCGGACGAGATGGAAGCGATCAGCACTAACGGCGAGCTTTTTCTTGTGCCGACCGCGGGCGGCGAGCCGAAAAAGATCACCAGCAATCCTGGGTTCGACGGAAATCCAGTTTATTCGCCGGATGGGAAATACATCGCCTATCATGCGCAACTCACCCCTGAGTACGAATCCGACCGCTGGCGCTTGATGCTGTACGACCGCAAGACCGGGAAAACCGAGAATCTGTCGGAAGGGTTCGACAGGAGTGCGTCGAGTCTTTCCTGGTCGACAGACAGCAAGTGGATCTACTTCCTGGCGGAAAACGAAACACTGCAGCCCCTCTATGCGACGGAGCCGCGCGCCGGTGCCACGCCGAAAAAAGTGCTCGACGGCTACAACGCCGCGTATTGCTTCAGCAGTGACGGGAAAACACTCATCACCGAGCAAACCAGCCTGACGCTCCCCGCCGAATTGCTTGTCGCCGCGGGAGATGGCAGCGGCGCGAAGCAACTAACGCACATGAACGGCGCGCTGCTGGCAAACGTGGAGATGAACGCTCCGGAAAAATTCTGGTTTGAAGGCGCGGAAGGCACCAAGGTCCAAGCCATGCTGCTGAAGCCACCGCAATTCGACGCGGCGAAAAAATACCCTATGATCGTATTGTTGCACGGTGGGCCGCAAACGATGTGGTCAGATGCCTGGGGCTACCGCTGGAACGCGCAGGTATTTTCGGCCGCCGGCTACGTCACCCTGATGATTAACCGCCGCGGCTCCACGGGCTACGGCCAGAAATTCACCGACGAGATTACAAATGACTGGGGCGGCCGCGCGTACCTGGACGTAAACAAGGGAATCGACGCGACCATCGCGAAGTATCCGTTCATTGACAAGACGCGGCTCGCCGCCGCCGGCGGCTCCTACGGCGGCTATATGGCCAATTGGTTGGCCACCCACTCGGACCGCTTCAAGGTCATCGTCAGCCACGCCGGCGTCTACGACAAGGCCGCGATGTATGCGACCGAAGAACTATGGTTCGAAGAGCACGACACGGGAGGAACACCCTGGGCTGCGCCCGAAAATTACAAGAAGTGGTCGCCCTCGACCTATGCCGCGGAATTGGGCAAGTACAAAACGCCAACGCTGGTAATTTGCGGCGAACGCGATTACCGCGTGCCGTACACGCAATCGCTGGAATTTTTCAGCGCCCTGCAGCGACAGGGCGTGCCGTCGAAATTGATGGTCTTTCCCGATGAAGGACACTGGATCCTCAAGCCGCAGAATTCCCAGCTCTGGTACAAGACATTTCTCGACTGGGTTGGAACGTATTTGAAATAACGCTTGGTTTTATTTTTCTTTTGTAGTGGCCGGTCTTTAGACCGGCTCTTCTCTGTTCGCCCCTTCTATGTGTTGAAGCTGGGTCTTAGTTTAGTCGTCGCTCACGTCTCGGCGAATTTGCGCAGCGTCCGGCGAAGAAAGTGGAACAGGTGGTAGAGCAGAAAGAGCGAGACCACCACGAGCGCCGCGACCACGATAATAGCAATTGCCGGATGAGCCGCGGCGAACCACGTCAGCCACACGGCAAGGATATCCTCCCCAAAACTTAGCGCCCAATTGCTCAGTGGCTCCGGCGACAGATTTGCCGCCGCACGGGCACTCGCTTTTGTCCCATGCGACGTAAGCGCAATACCTCCCGCCAGAAGAGCGGCACCCCACCTCCAGGGTTCCGGCGCGGAAGCGGCCGCACTGAAAGCCAGCAACGCCGCAGCCGGCGGCCGGATAAACGTGTGCACAGCCTGCCACACCGAATCTATATAAGGAAACTTGTCGGCAAGAAACTCCACAACGTAAAGAGCGCCCGCAATGCCAAGAACCAGCGGATGCGAAAGTATCTGAAGGCCTTCGGGGAGATGAACGACGCCGAAGCGCTGCAACAGGCCAAGCGTTGCGACCGTCGCGTAAACATTCAGGCCGGAAGAAAAACCAGCGCCAAGAACAATGCTGAGGGTTGCGAGAGGGCTCATGTTCGCGAAAGGAGCGGCGTGAAACGCGCGGCAGATTTCAAAGTACCACGAAAGAGCATGCCGCCCAACGATTGCTTCCCGGTGGAAATATCGGGAGGGAAATGCCACATGGGTGCATTACACTGGTGGCCTTCACGCTAAGGCTAGGCCCAGGGGATGCCGGTGGCTGCTTCTGCGGAAAACATGATTGAAATACGCGGTGTTTCCTGGCGGGCGAATCCCCATTCGAGCAAAGAGATCCTCGTAGACGTTTCGCTGGCGGTGCCGGGTGGAACAACGTTGGTATTGCTGGGCCGCAGTGGCAGCGGAAAAACTACCTTGCTGAAGCTGGTAAACGGCATGCTGCGGCCGTCGAGCGGAGAGGTGCGCGTAGAGGGTCGCTCCACCCAGGAGTGGGACGGAATCCAGTTGCGGCGGCGCATCGGTTACGTGATCCAGGACGCGGGGCTGTTTCCACATTTTACGGTGGCGCAAAATGTGGGCCTGGTGCCGGGGCTGGAAAAATGGCCCGCGGCAAAGATTGCGGCAAGGGTTGAGGAGATGCTCCGCCTGGTGGGGCTTGAACCACGCGAATTTTCTGCGCGGCGTCCCCGAGAGCTTTCCGGCGGACAGCGGCAGCGCGTTGGAGTCGCGCGCGCGCTGGCGGCCGACCCGCCGATCCTGCTGATGGACGAACCCTTCGGAGCGCTGGACCCGGTAACGCGCGCGGAGCTGCAACGCGAATTCCGCGCGCTGGCCCAACGCTTGGAAAAAACTATCGTTTTCGTTACCCACGATTTGCGCGAGGCCATGCTTCTCGCGTCCGACATCGTTTTGCTCGAAAAGGGCCGCCTGGTGGCCAACGGCAAGCCCCCGGATTTCTTGGGGCTGCGGCATCCGGAGGTTCGGGCGTTCGCGGCGGCGCTCGAATTGAATGGAGCCACGGCATGACGGACTTTTGGTCATTCGCAATGGAGCACCACGCCGAAATCCTCAGCGCCACGCTCGAACACGTGCAACTTGTGGCCATTGCGATGTTTTTCGCGATCCTCATCGGAGTGCCGCTAGGAATGTTCATCGTACAGCGCCCGGCGCCGCGCGCAATCGCGCTGGGCATCGCGGGCATCTTTCAAACTATCCCCAGCCTGGCGTTGTTCGGGTTCTTGATTCCGATTCCCTTCATCGGAGGGGTCGGGCAGCGCACGGCAATTGTCGCGCTCACGGTGTACGCGCTGCTGCCCATCCTGCGCAACACTTGCGTCGGCCTGGCGGAGATTGATCCAGCGGTTCTGGAATCCGCCGAAGCCATGGGCATGACCCAGAGGCAGATCCTGTTTCGCGTGCGCTTTCCTCTGGGCCTGGCGGTGATACTGGCCGGTGTGCGAACGGCGACCATCATCACCATCGGCGTGGCCACGATTGCCGCGGCGATTGGCGCGGGGGGATTGGGTACCTTTATCTTTCGCGGCGTCGCGCTGGTAAACGACGCGCTGTTGTTGGCCGGGGCCATTCCCGCGGCGCTGCTGGCGATCCTAGCGGACTTTTTGCTGGGACAACTGGAGCGGCGACTGCGTGTCATCTGAGAGACGGTTTCTTTATCCTGGGATAAGGACTCATTCTGACATTGCATATGCGGACTTCCCTTCCCCGATTCGTCTCCGCGCTGCTGATTGCCGCCGCCCTTATGAGCGGGTGCAAACCGGTTCATCAACGAAGAATCATCGTTGGCTCCAAATTCTTCACTGAACAAGTCTTGCTCGCGGAGCTTCTCGCGCAGCACATCGAAACTCGAACGGGAATCCCCGTCGAACGAAAAACGAATCTGGGCGGAACGTTGCTCTTGCATAAGGCGTTGCTCGCAGGAGAGCTTGATTTATACGTGGAATACACGGGGACGGCACTGACCGCGGTTTTGAACGAAAGACCAGGCAGCGGTGCGGGCGGCGTCTACGAACGAGTGAAGAAGGAATATGCCGAACGATTTGGGATGGAGGTCGGCGAACCGCTGGGCTTCGAGAACACGTTTGCGATGGTGATTCGCGGCGACGATGCGAAAAAGCTAAACCTCCAAAAATTATCCGATATCGCCGGAGTAGCGCCGAAATGGCAGGCGGGCGTGGGCTACGAATTTCTGGAGCGCCCCGACGGATTCCCGGGCTTGTGCGACCGGTATGGATTACGATTCCGGGAAAAGCCGCGGGTGATGGATTTGGGCCTAATCTATCGCGCGTTAGTGGACCATCAGGTGGACATTGCCGCCGGAAATTCCACCGACGGCTTGATCGAAGCGTTGAATCTGGTGGCGCTGCAGGACGATGCACACTATTTTCCGCCGTACGACGCCGTACCCATCACGCGCAAGGCCACGCTGGAGCGGTTTCCGGAATTGCGCGCGGCGTTGGCGGAACTTGCCGGAAAAGTGTCCGCCGCCGATATGCGGCGTATGAACTACGCTGTGGACGGATTGCACCAGGAGCCGGCGGCCGTGGTACGGGAATTCCGCAAGGCAAAAGGCCTGTAGCACGCGCTGGCGGCGCCTACTCGGCGATCCACAAATTTTCGGCAAACGCCCATTCCGAATCGATCCACTGCGCCTGGCGGCGGAATCCGGAAGAACTCGCGAGCTCCCGAAGCTCTCCCTGCGAATACTTGTGAGAGCTTTCCGTCCAGATGGTTTCACCCTTCTCGAAATGAAAAGCTTGCCCGGCATCTAGGATAGTAACGTCTTGGGTAACGCGGGAACGCAGATGCATCTCCATGCTGTGCGTCTGGTGGTTGAAAATCGCCTGGTGTTCGAACTGCGTTAAATCGAAATCCGCACCTAGCTCGCGGTTGATGCGCACCAGAAGGTTGCGATTAAACGCCGCGGTCACGCCCAGCGCATCGTCATAAGCCGGAATCAGTACGTCCAGCGGCTTTAGCATGTCCGTGCCCAGCAGTAGCGAATCACCCGGCTGCAGAATCTGCCGTAAGCGCGCAAGAAACTCGCCTCCCGCGGAACCGTCGAAATTGCCGATGGTGCTGCCCAAGAAAAGGACCAACAGATGCTCGCCTTTGACGCGGCGGGCAGCCGCTTCGCGCAAGCCATCGAGATATTCGCGCTCGAATCCAACAATGCTGATGCAGCGGATGTCCTGCAGCTCGCGCCGCAGAAGTGCCAACGCCGTGGGCGAAAGCTCAATCGGGTGATACCACGTCGATTGCCAGCGCGAAAGTGCCTCCAGCAGGAATCGCGTCTTGCGTCCTGTTCCGCTCCCAAGTTCGGCGACCACCACCGGGCGTGGGAGTTGATCCACAATCTGCCGCGCGTGGGATTGCAGGATGCGTTCTTCGGCCCGCGTCAAGCCGTACTCCGGCAAAGCGCAGATGACTTCAAACAACGCCGAGCCTACGGCGTCGTACAAATATTTAGAGGGAAGCTCCTTCTGCCCGGCCTTGCCGAGACCGTCGTAAATATCCGCGGCCAACTGACTGACTTTCGGAGACGAAATCACTTGGGTTTGCATGGGTGCTCCTGGGGCCTGGGCCTATTCGGAAACGCAGCGGAATCCCGCGTAGACGTATTGGTAGTGGGGCTGGAACCAGTTGCGAAAGGAGCGGCGCAGCATGCACGCGGCCGTGCGCGCCGAGCCTCCCTTCATCACGAAGTGGCGACCGTCAAAGAAATTCGCCGAGTAGCCGGGGTAAAACTCGAACGCCTGAAATCCGGGAAATGGCGCGAAGGGAGTGGACGTCCATTCCCAGCCGTTGCCCAGTTGGCCGACCACGCCGAACGTGCTCTTATTCAATGGATACGCGTTGACCGGCGCAGGATCCCAGCGCGTAAAATCGAAATTGCCCAAACTGGACTTCGGCGCAGCCGTGCCCCACGGGAACGCGCGCTCCGATTTCAGATGAGTGCCATAGGCGGCGCGCTGCCACTGCGCCTCGGTGGGAAGCGCCGTCTTTGACCAACGGGCATACGCGCTCGCCTCTGCGTGACTCACATACACTGGCCAGTTCATCGCTAGGGGTGTTTCTTCAAACATTCCGCGATACATCCAGCCGGCGCCCGATGGCACCCAGAAGACGGGATGCCGGACGCCGTACTTTTCTTTCCACTGCCAATCGTCCGGCGGCCAATAGTCGGAATTTTCGTATCCCCCCGCTTGCAGGAACCGAAGAAACTCCCCATTGGTTACCATGTACTTGCTGATGCGGAACGCGGCAACGCGTTCAGTAACCGTTTCAAATTCGTTGTCCCAGCCGAACGACGAGGACTCTGCGCGGGGAAGACCCAACGTAACGTTGCCCGCGGGAATGTTGACAAACTCATTTTCCACGGCACCCGCCGCATTCTCGGCTTGCCGCTGCGGGTACTTTCGCGTGTGCGGCAACTGGTGAAGCATGTAGGCCAGGGTCTCCGCGTGCATCAACCGGTGTTCCACCGCAACTTGCAGAATAGTTTCAACGGCTGATACGGAAGACTTGGCCTCCAGCGCGGCCGCCCCGGATTCCAGAGCGTTATCGATGCGGCTGCGGACAATCTGCACATAGTTGCGCACTTCCACCACCGAGGGCCATTCCTGCGGCTGGTCCGATGGCAGCTCTCCGCCAACCGGATCAATGCCAAAAGCGAAGAGCTGATCGAAACCGGGAGAAAAGGTTTTCAGGGAGAGCAGGTAATCTCGGAACAGGTTCCAGTCGAAGGCTTCGAGGTGGCCCACATAAAAAATGAGGCGGTGCCGTTCGGGAATGGGCCGTTCATAGAGTGAGTCTTCGCGGACAATCTGGAACAGCCGGTCGGTGTTCGCGCGCGCATCCAGCAGCCGGCGATGAAGCTGCGAAACAACACTGAAACTTCCCTGGGTAACCATGGTCCCTTCCCCGTGGACAGAGTGTCACGCCTACGCGGTATTCAGATGCGCGGGAACGCGTTTCGGCTAGAGAGAAAAAGGACAGAATCAGGGCGCCTGCGGTGCATCGGAGTCTCCCGCTTGCAGACACGGGCTGGGGCGGGGGGACAATACCATTACTATCCCCGCAAAGGCAACCCGCAAGGAGAGTGACCGTACCAGTACCAGATTCTCTGATCACCCAATTTCTCGTCGGTGCGGACACAAGAAGCTGGATTTTCGCGATTCGGAACTCCAATTGCTCACGCGCCCGTATGGTTTCTAGTAAGTCCTCGAAGCCATTGCTAGCGGGGTTCCTGAGGCAGAGTTTGGGCTTGGCCTGCTCTACGAAGAAGGCAAAGGCGTGACACCGGACATGGGCGAAGCTGTGCGCCTCTACCGGTTGGCCGCCGAGCATGGCTATTCCAAAGCGCAGGAAATCCTTGGCGAAATCTACGAAAGCGGTCGCGCAGTAGAAGCGGACATTTCCGAATCGGCCAAGTGGTATAGGCGCGCCTTCGAGCAGGGAGACACAACTTCCGCCGCGCGGCTAGCTAATCTGCTGTTCCTGGGAAAAGGCATCCCGCGGGACGTGCCAGAGGCCGTCAAACTCTGGACCTTTGCAGCCGATCACGGAAACCCATCCGCACAATGCAACCTCGCCTCCTGTATATGTCCGGCATGGGCGTTCCCCGCGACCTTTCCAAAGCGCGTAGGTTGCTCAACCTTGCGAGCGCCAAGATGGATGTCAGCAAACAACTGGAGACGCTGGCGTCTAGAAGCGCCGGGCAACAAGTGGACGCGACGGGATCGCAACCTCCCAAGGGTTAAGAAGCGCCTCATCACTCACAGAGTGTAAGGAAACCCATGAGTGTACGGGGAAACGGATGTGGCGACCCCGGTCGGACTTGAACCGACAACATCCAGCTTAGAAGGCTGGCGCTCTATCCAGTTGAGCTACGGGGTCGCCGTCTGCTTGAATTCTAACACGCGAGCGCGGCCTGCCCGCGGCGGAAGTTACCCACAGTCAAATGGGCCATTCCCTATACGGTGTTCCACTTTTGCAGGCGGGTTTGCCTTTAATTGCCCCTCTGGGAAGAAAGAAACAGCAAGAAGGACTGCTGCGCCGCTTCCGGCTGGTCGGTCATAAAGACGTGGCTCGCGTTTGGGATCTTGACGAGCTGCGCGC